>CBFHJC010000066.1:0-10062 GCA_965656045.1 Aequoribacter sp. | reverse complement strand
CGCAGAACATAGACACCTCTTTAGAACCATTAACATTGTCTGGCAGCGTGCGCTGGGATACCGATTTTCGTCGGTCAAAGGTCAAGCTTTTCGCTCAGCAGCTCGATTCGAAAGGCACCCTGATGGACCTGCCGGTTGCGAACTTAGAGCTGGGTGCCGGTCAGGGTATTCTCTCGAGTCCTCGCCTCGAATTAGATGCTTTTTTGCGGCTGGCTGACGCCATTTCGCCTGATTCGAAGCTGACTCAGAGCTTAGCCTCGCTCGCACCTTCTGGTGTGCTTGATGATGTGCGACTGCACTGGCGGGATGAAGAGCGGCCGCAGATTGATGTGACTGCGACCTTGGTGGATGTCGGTTTTCGAGCGGTAGGTAAGCGAGCTGGGGCCACTGGGATCTCGGGCGATCTGACCGTGCGCGACAATAGAGCTCGTCTAAGACTTGATTCTCAGCAGATCGCACTCGAACTGCCCGGTGCTTACCCAAATCCCCTTAGACTTTACGATTCCAGCGCTGATGTGTATGCCGCATGGACAGATCAGCGCCTCTACCTGCGTTCGGCGAATGTCCAGGGGCGCGCCGAATTGGGTCAGACCCAAGGCAAAATAGCGCTTCGCCTCCCGTGGGTAAAGGGCGAGGAAGCGCCAGAAATGGAGTTGATGATCGGGGTGGAAACGGGGCAGCTGGCCCAACGCAATACTGTGATCCCCAGTACCATTGCACCATCGCTGGAGCGCTGGTTACAACAAGCAATCGGTCAAGGCCAGGCGAGTGATCTGGGCTTGGTATGGCGGGGTTCACTAGCACAGGCAGCGCGGCAGGATCGTTCGATAGGTTTGTTTGGGCGATTGGCAGACCTTGAAGTGACTTTTTTACCTGATTGGCCGTCTGTGACGATTGGTGGTGGTCAAGTGATTGTGGACGATGAGCATACCAGTGTCTGGGTTGGTCAAGCAGAGTTGCCCAATGTGAGCTTGAGCCAGTTGCGAGGAGAGATATGGCCAGACTCTGATGGAACACCTATGTTGACGATGGCCACCAACTTTGACGGACCTATCGCGGGTTTAGTGCAAGATCTAGAGCAATCGGCGATGGCTCACCTCATACCCGATATCATTGCTGAGTGGTCAGTGCAGGGGGTAGCTTCTGGCAACTTAGCCTTAGAATCGTCGCTGCGAAGCAGTCAGATCCCGCCAGACATCGCGATTTCTGCTGTGGTACAAGACTTTGCGTTTGAGCCCAACCAAGGACTCGTTTTCAGCGATTTTGAGGGCAGCATTTACTACTCCACTGCGGGTGGCTTTCAGTCTGATCAGCTTATCGGTCAGCTTTGGAACAATCCAATCGAAGTTTCGATGACGTCGTCTCGCGCAACAGACACTGGTATTCAGCAGACGCATTTGAGGTTTACGGGTAGCTCAGATGATCATGATCTAGCCTCTTATTTGGGGCTTATTGATCGCTCGGTCTTTAGCGGAACCATGAGGTATGACGGACAGTTGCTCTTGAGTCAACAGCAAGCTGCGCTCTCGATCAGATCTGATCTAACGGGTTTATCCCTAGAGCTACCTGAACCGTTGCGAAAGCAAACTCAGACGAGCTGGCCCACGATTCTAGAAATTGAGCTATCAGATCCCAGATTGCCCAGCTCTCTAGCGCTGTCTGATCATATCAGCGTGGCGGCTCATTTGGGCGCTGAGGCAACTGGTTTCTCAGTAGGCCTAAATCATCCTGCGCCGGCCGTTGTGAGTGGACAGGCTTTAGTTTCGGGTTCGCTCTCGACTTTCAATTTTGACGAGTGGCGGAACATCGAGCTGACACAGGATAAGGGAACAGATTTAGAATGGCAGCTGAATGAGATCGAGATCGGCAAGCTCATCGCTTTCAGTCGCTCGGTCAACAACCTTACATTGACTGCGACCGAAACTGCCAATAATTGGACTATAGCAGGTCAGGCCCCTTGGATAAGTGCACAGTTAGCGATCAGCGAGGATCCTGAGATGCCTCTGAGCTTGATTGTGACTGACTGGGATCTCGGCGCAATGCCGGAACAGAATGTCGGCGCTTCAGCACCATCCTCGGGATTGGATTCATGGCCCAAACTCGAGGCACGCTTCGACACCATAAGAAATGGAGAGCAGCGATTGGGCGGTGGTCGTCTCGCTTTTTATCCATCCGATGATCTATTCAAATTGGTCGTAGCAGAGGGAGACTGGCGTAAGCTCGCGGTAGATACAGAGGATCCTTTGATACTGACCTGGGACACTCGGAATACCTCTTCATCTCAAATTACAGGCAGCTTGCTGCTAGGGAACGCGGGGCAGCTTCTTGAGGAGTATGGCTATGAGCCTGTGTTGCAGAGTCGGAGCGGTCGAGCCACCATGGATCTTCACTGGCCAGGTGGACCTGAATTGTTCGAATTTGCAGGTACAGAAGGAGCCTTAAGTCTCACCCTGAACGACGGTAAGTTTTTAAAAGCGTCCTCCGGTGCCAAAGGCGCTCTGCGGGTGATTACGATCCTTAATTTCGCCGATATCGTGAACCGTTTGAGTTTGACTCAACTGTTCGAGTCGGGGGTGCCTTTCGATAAGGTTCAGCTGCGGGCTGATGCTCAACTGGGTCTGATTGATGTGTCCGAGTTGTATGTCAACAGCAGTTCAAGTCAGTTTCAGTTTGCCGGCAGTGCGAACTTACTCGATGAGAGTTTAACCGGACGATTAACGGCAACCTTGCCCGTTGCCAATAATTTACCCTGGCTCGCGGCGCTCACCGGCGGCCTACCCGCGGCTGCTGGTGTGTATGTGATCAGCAAAATTTTTGAGAAGCAGGTCGATCGATTCTCGAGTGCGGTTTACCAAGTCTCTGGTACTTGGCAGGAGCCGATTCTCAAGTTCGACCGGCTGTTTGATACCCAGTTAGACGCCGGGCCCACTAAGACGCCAGAGAGTGCATCACAAGAAGACATCACAACAGATACGGAGGGCGCTGAGAATGAAACGACCCTACCGCAGGGTTCTTAGCGGGCTAAGCCACTGAAGTGGTCTGTCATAGCTTGCCCGCCTGTCTTACTTAGGCCTGAAAGCTGATCGCCTCGAGCAAGATCCGGTAGAGCTTCCGAAATGCGACCGGAGGCTCCTGTCGGCTTGTTTCTTTAACTGCCTGCTGCCACAGCGATCGAATTTGGGTTCGCTCAGCCTGAGGATATTTGCCAACAAAGGTGTTAATCGCGGATTGCCCGTCTTTTAATATCGATGAACGCCAAGCCTCAGCTTGGTGGTGTTGTTCGGTGAGGGCGGTATCCGTATCGTGCTGCTGGTTGAGTGCTTTCAATATTGGAGCAGTATCGATCTGTCGGAGCCGTTTTCCGATGAACTGAATTTGTCGTTTCTTACCGCTATTGGCTGTGATTCGCCGTGCAAGGGCAATCCCTTCAGTCAGCACATCGTCGTCGATAGGAATTTGATCAAGACGTTTCTGAGGGAGTTCTACCAGCTCTTTTGCAAGGTTGACCAGCTCGGCTAACTCCCGCTTTACTTGGCTTTTACTGGGTTGGTCATCCCAATTATCGTAGTTTTCATCATCCATAAAAGAATGCCGCTAGTCCAAGAAATGAGAGAAATCCTACGACGTCGGTAACGGTAGTCAAAATGACGCCCCCAGCCAAGGCTGGATCAATCCCAATCCGATTTAGAAAAAGTGGGAGTAAAGCGCCCACCAGCGAGGCGGTAATTAAATTAATGACGATGGCAATCGCGATAACCAATGACAGCGTCCAATCATTAAACCAGACCGAAGCGACAATACCGACAACGGTCGCCCACAACAGTCCATTCAAAACGCCCACGGCGAATTCTCGATTTACGAGCCAACTCTGGTTGTTACGAGAGATTTGACCAACAGCCATACCTCGTACGAGCACCGTCAGTGTTTGTGTGCCTGCAATACCACCCATAGAAGCCACAATCGGCATCAGCACTGCAAGAGCCACCACTTTCTCGATGGTATCTTGAAATAAATTAATCACGCCTGCGGCAATGAAGGCGGTGATAAGATTAATTCCAAGCCACAGGGCGCGTCGTGGCGCGGTTTTAAAAACGGGTGCGAAAGTGTCCTGTTCCTCGTCGAGACCTGCCATCGACATAAAGGAGTGATCGGCATCTTCCCGAATCACGTCTACCACGTCGTCGATCGTGATGCGTCCTAAAAGCTTGCCTTCAGTATCAATCACAGGCGCTGACACCCAGTCATTGCGCTCGAACAGACGCGCAACTTCGGTGTCGGTCATCTCTGCCGGTATGGCATTAACATCGGTCACCATCATCTCTCGAACAGACGCTGAGGGGTCCGACACGAGCAAAGTTCGTAGGGGAAGAAGCCCAATATACTGATCTTGATTGTTCACAACGATGAGATTGTCGGTCATCGGTGGGATTTCGGAATGGCGTCGTAGGTAGCGAAGTACCACATCAAGTGTGACGCGGGCGCGGATAGTGATCGCATCGGTGGTCATCAGACCACCGGCAGTATCCTCGGCATAAGGCAGTACTCGCTCGATTCGAGCGCGGTCCTGTTGATCCATCGAGGCCAGCACTTCCTGAGTCACCGCACCTGGAAGTTGCTGCAGAATGTCAGCGATGTCATCGTCCGCCATTCCCTCGGTCATCACGGCGACCTCGGAGGCATCCATCTCAGCAAGGAACTGGCTCTGCAGATCTTCGCTGAGTTCGCCAATGACCTCACCTTCAAGCTCAGTGTCGACCAGTTGCCAAAGGAGCTGGCGCAGCTTAGGTGTTGATGACTCAATTAAATGCGCGACGTCCGCTGGCGGCATATCATTCAGCATGCTACTCACGTCGGCAATACGCGAGCTATCGCTCGAGTTCAGTAAAGACTCGAGTTTCTCGTGAGCAACATGGCTGAGTTTTGATGACATCCGTTGGGGCCCCTTATTAGCGACCGTAGGATACCAGATTTCGCTATTTCCGGCTTTTGATTTTGCGAGCTTAGCTACTCGGGTTCATCAAAGCGGTTATCGATCAGAGTTTGCAGGGCCTCACAGGCGCTGTGCTCATCTTTACCGTCGATTTGAAGCGTCAGAACAGTCCCCTTGGCCGCTGCCAGCATCATTACGGCCATGATACTTTTACCGTCAACCAATGTGTCAGGGGTGTGGCCCACCTTAATGTCCGAGGCATAACGTGAGGCGCAGGCGATGAATTTGGCAGCGGCTCGAGCGTGCAGCCCAAGCTTATTACTGATGGTCACACAGGTTTCGATCATCTTCGCTTCACTCCTCTTTTGAGCTAAGCTCACGATGACGGATATGGGTATTATTCATCCGCTGTGAGAAGTGTAAATAGAGTCGTCGAGCCATATAGACCGAGCGATGTTGGCCGCCCGTGCACCCAATCGCTATGGTGACGTAACTGCGATTACTTTGACCATACGAGGGCAGCCACTTTTCAACAAACTGTTGAATATCTTGGTAGAGCGCATCGGTGAGGGGCTGCTGTCCTAGAAACTCGATCACAGCATCGTCAGTGCCATTCAGGAGTCTAAGTTCCTTTACCCAGTGTGGATTGGGTAGCATCCTAACGTCGAATACCAAGTCGGCATCGGAGGGGATTCCTTTCTTAAACCCAAATGATTGGAAAAGCAGCGAGAGTTCGCCTTTTTCTGCGCCAAGTAAACGCTGCCGGAGGGTATCGCGTAGCTCATAAATGGTCATGTCACTCGTATCGACCACGATGGATGCCAGTTCTAAAATAGGCTCCAGTAGTTCGCGTTCTTTACCGATTGCATCAGACAAGGTGGTTTTGGTATTGCTCAATGGATGCTTTCGCCGAGTCTCGCTGTACCGAGTGATCAAGATGGGGTCGAGAGCGTCTAGGTATAGGATGGTACCGTGCGTCCGTTCTGGAATTGACATTAGCACGGGCGCTAGGTCACCCATATTAGTCCACGCATTGCGTGAATCAACGCAGACAGCAACTCCTCGGTAGTGTGCAAAATGCGCTTGTTCAATTTCTTGTAATAGGTTCTCTAGCAAGCCTAAGGGCAAATTATCGATACAATAAAAGCCTTCGTCTTCCAGTAGGTGCAAGGCGGTACTCTTGCCAGACCCCGAGCGACCACTAATGATAATTAAGGGGCAGTGACTCACGGCTACTCCCAGGTATTCACAAGTTTAAGCAGGGCGTCCGAGCTTGAGCACTGGCGGAGTGCTTCACAGAAACGCGGCTGTCGAAAAAGACCCGCTAGGGCGGCTAATGTGGTGAGATGTTTTTGCTGCTCGTGCTCAGGGACCACCAAGGCAAATACGATATCGACGGGTATGCCGTCTGGGGCATCGAAATCTATCGGCTGATCCAGTGTCATCAGGACGCCAGTGATTTCTCGGCAGTGTTCCAGCCGAGAATGCGGAATGGCAATACCCTGGCCCAGCCCCGTGCTACCGAGTTTTTCGCGGCTCATTAAGCGACTAGCGGTATCTCGCACAGGAAGTGTGTCATCTTCGGCGTATAAGCGCTCAGCGATGTATTCAAATAACCGCTTCTTACTCGATATGGCGATTTGGGCAGCAGTACGCTGTTCGCTGAGTAGTGGCGCAATCGAGGTGCTCATGCGGCCTTAGTGCCTCCGTGCTTTTTCTTTGTGTTTGATCACTTGCCGATCGAGTTTGTCTGCCAGTAAATCAATCGCTGTATACATATCATCAGATTCTGAAGCCGCAAAAAGGTCAGCGCCTGCGACGTGAATTGAGGCTTCTGCCTTTTGAAGCGCTTTCTCAACAATGAGGGTGACTTCGACTTTGGTGATTTGATCACTGTGCCGCTGCAGTCGTTGCAACTTGGTGCCGACGTAATCTCTTAGAGCATCGGTCAGATCGACGTGGTGTCCACTAATGGTTAACTGCATAAACGACTCCTTATTGACGACTTTGAATGGGATTGCCCCATACCTGATACTAACCTAAACCAATCGTTTGCGCTCGTTCGAGGGCGGTATCTGAAGGATATCTCGATACTTCGCAATCGTCCGGCGAGCCACAATGATGTTCTCTTTGGCGAGTAAGGCAACGATTTTGGAATCACTGAGCGGCTTGCGTGCATCTTCGTTGGATACCATCTGTTTGATAAGCGCCTTGATAGCAGTAGAGGAGTGCTCACTGCCGTCGTCATTACTGACATGACTCGAGAAGAAGTACTTGAGCTCGAAGACACCTCTGGGGGTGTGCATATATTTATTCGTCGTCGCTCGTGAAATTGTGGATTCGTGCATCTCTACTTGCTCAGCAATTTCACTCAAGATGAGAGGGCGCATTGCGACTTCGCCGAGCTCAAGAAATGCGCGTTGGTGTTCTACAATTTTCGACGCGACCTTCATCAGGGTCTCATTTCGGCTGAGTAGGCTCTTTAGAAACCACCGAGCTTCCTGCAAGTTATCCTTCAGATAAGTGTTCTGCTCGCTGTTATCGGCGCGCTGGATCATGCCGGCATACAAATCATTGATTCGTAGACGCGGTGCGATATCGGGGTTCATTTCTACCACCCAACGACCCTCTCGTTTACTCACAAATACATCGGGAATCGCGTACTCGGTTGAGGCGGAGTGAAAGGTGAGCCCGGGGTTTGGGTCGAGCGTCTGAATCAGGCTAATGCCCGCTTTTAACTGATCTTCTGTGAGTCGCGCGCGACGCAATATTTGCTTGTAGTCGCCGGCACCAAACTGCGCCATATATCGAGTGAGCAGCAGGTGTGCGGTATCGCGATGAGGCGTATCCTCTGCTAGTTGCCTGAGTTGCAGCAATAGACACTCTTGTAAATCTTTGGCAAATACGCCCGTGGGTTCAAATTGCTGTAAGCCGTGGAGCACTGCGATGAGCTCGTCAAAATCGACATCGGCTTCGTCAGCGACCACTTCATAGATTTCTTCAAGATCTGCGGTAAGGCGACCGTTCTCGTCAGTGTAGTCTATCAGCGTCACCGCAATCATGCGGTCCACTTCAGACCAGCGAGTCAAGTTGAGCTGCCACAGTAAATGTTCTTGCAAGGTCGTATCAGAGGTACCTTGCTGTGCGTAGTCATATTCAGCGCCACTTTCAGAAGTACTTGGCGGTGGACTCGAGGCTGAAGGCAGCAGATCTTCCCACTGCGTATCCACTGGCAGTTCTTCAGGAATGGACGAATCCCATTCATCAGTTTGGCTCTGAGAATCAAGCGCCTCTTGTTCTAGGTTGTTCATTGATCCTTCAGACGCTCGAGGGAGATCGGCTTCTTCGGTTTCGGCAAAGTCTTCTTCGAGCTCAAGGAGAGGATTGGATTCAATCGCTTGCTGAATTTCGAGTTGTAAATCGAGGGTAGAGAGCTGTAGTAACTTGATCGCCTGTTGCAGCTGAGGCGTCATAGTCAGCTGTTGACTGAGTTTTAACTGTAGCGACTGCTTCATACCGAGACCCGCGTTAACACGTCATCAGTGTAGCCCCTTCTGCGTGCTATTCACAAGGGTTGGCTTGGTTTTTGCAGGGCGAGGTTGACCGAGTCTAGAGGGGCGGTTAAAGCGAGAAACGCTCCCCTAGATAAACGTCTCTGACTTTTTGGCTATTGAGAATGGTTTCAGCGCTGCCTTGAGCGATGATGTGCCCCTCGCCAACAATGTAAGCGGTATCGCACAAGTCGAGCGTTTCGCGGACATTGTGATCGGTAATTAAAACGCCGATATTGCGTCCCGCAACGGCGCGCACGATGTCTTTAATATCTTCTACCGAGATTGGATCTACGCCCGCGAAGGGTTCATCTAGTAAAATGAAGAGAGGCTCGAGTGCCAACGCCCGAGCGATCTCTACGCGCCGTCGTTCGCCCCCAGATAGGGCTTGCCCCAGTGTGTTTTCAATCGCAGTCAGTCGGAATTCGGCAAGGAGCTGATCACATAGGAAATGACGCGCTTTTGAGCCCAAGTCATTTCGAGTCTCGAGTATCGCCAGTAAGTTATCCCTGACTGACATCCGTCGAAATACCGAGGCTTCTTGCGGAAGGTAACCAATACCGGCCTTGGCCCGTTGGTGCAAGGCGAGCCCGGTAAGATCGTTGTTATCAATGCGGATGGTGCCTCTCTCTGCAGCGACGATACCCACTATCATATAGAAGCAAGTGGTTTTGCCCGCGCCGTTCGGACCAAGAAGCCCTACGATCTGACCGCTCTCTACGTGTAGTGAGACGTCTTTGACCACCTCTCTGCCGGAGTAGCTTTTAGCCAGGTGGTTCGCGCTAAGAAGAGCCATGGATCAGGGGACCTCTGTTTGTGAGGGTATGACGACTTCTACTCGTTCAGTGGTTGAATCATCAGCGGTGCCCGCCTGAACGCGTTTCTCGTCGATAAAATACTGGATTAAGGGACCGCTGACCACAGAATCGCCACGTTGTATTTTGGCGTTGGTCTCGAGGATTACAATGCGGGCTCCCTCGCGATAACTGATAGTTTGAGCTGTTGCATCAATCTGAGGCTCGCTATCGCTGGCAGGTTGTTGAAACGATGCCGGCGTGCCAGTGGCTCTAATTTCCGCAGAACCCTCTTCCGACTGAACAATGTCTAGTTCGTCGGCCATAATCGTAATGGCGCCTTGAGTGAGGATGACCTTGCCTCGATACTGCGTTAGTCCCTTAAGCTCAAATCGTTCCGCCTGATCAGCAACGATGCGAATCGCTTCGGCTTGCTGGGCACCACTATTCATGGCCCAAACGGTAATACCTGACAGCAAGAGAACCTTAATCTTGAGGCGCATAAGTTGAGTCCACGTTCGACAATAAAGTAAAGCTTTGTTCGTTAAGCCTAGCCCTGACACCCAAGGCAGTGGTGCGGATATTGCCGTGAACAAGCGCAACGGCGCGATCAGTGTGAGCAATATCTTGATCAAGATTTAGGGTCAGTTGCTCGGTGGTCAGACGCAGGGTGTTTGAATCGTGGCTCAGGATGACCGAGCCATCGAGTGTGATCGTTTGCGCTGTCTCATCGATGTAGCCGAAGTCGGCTTGCGCAGACCAGCTTTCGGTGGCACCGATCGTCTTT
>CBFHJC010000065.1:0-10314 GCA_965656045.1 Aequoribacter sp. | reverse complement strand
CCCCAGTGAAGTTTGCGCTGGGAATTATGCAGGCAGGCCTCGGCTTTGGTGCCCTGGTGATTGGGGCCTCTATGCCCGATGAAACGGGCCGCGTTGCTGCTATTTGGATGGTTCTAGCTTACTTGCTACATACCACCGGTGAACTCTGTCTCTCGCCCGTTGGCCTCTCTGCAGTGACCAAGTTGGCCGTTCACCGCGTCGTCGGAGTCATGATGGGAGCGTGGTTCTTAGCCACCGCCTATTCTGAATTTGTAGCAGTACAGCTGTCGAAGCTCGCCGCTATCGATACGCATGAAGGCGAGGTGCTGGATATTGATGCCGCACTCGCATCGTATACCGATCTGTTTGAGTTCTTGCTGATGATTGGTTTATCTGCGGGACTGTTGCTGCTGGTGATTAGCCCGCTGCTTAGAAAAGGTATGCGCGGTATTCAGTAGACGCGAACGACTGTGAGCGAGCCACGTTTCGACATTGTCTTTCTGGGTCAGATTGTTGACGGATTTGACCAACAAGCAGTCGAAGCGGCTCTGTCCCGCTTACTAAAACTGCCGCCGGACAAGTCAAAACTGCTCTTTGGATCGCGGCCCGTCACTCTCAAAAAGTCAGTCGACAAAGCCCTCGCCTCACGCCTCTATGTTCAGCTGCGAGGGATTGGTGCCGATATTCGACTGCGACCGTCGGCTGCACCCCAAAGCGCTGATTCCAGTGCTTCAGACGTTGCGAGCGCTCAAGCGGCAACGCTGCCCCGACTTGAGCGGGATCCATTGGCGTGGCGAGACGCTAAGAGTGATTCGTCTTGGGCTGCCCCCAATCCCTATCGCCTCGCCAAAGCTGAGCGTTACACCGAACAACCAGAGAAAACCGCTATCAAGCTGGCCGCATTGCGATTCAGTATCGCCTGCCTGATCCTTTGTATTAGCGCGTTTGGCGCAAGTGCCTATTGGATACATTGGCCTCCCCAATTACCCCTGTTTGAAGTCAATGGCACGGCTCTTGAGAACGGTACTTTGCTACTGACGACACCGGAACGTATCGCCCTGTACGATCGTTCAGGATTGCTCGAAACCGACCTCGCCGTCGAATCTTTTAATCTGAGATCGATCAGCGGTACCCCTGCTCTCGTCGATGAGACAACGTTCGTCACCACTGGGACGCGGGTACTTAAATTGCCCGAAGGGGGTCAACAAGAATTAGCGGGCAGTTTTTGGTGCCATATTCAGACACGTGAATGTGAGCTACTCGATGCGCTTAAAATATTTCCACCCGCGCTCGATGTGGTTTTTGACCCCCTTTCAGAACAACTTTTTGTGAACCACGGCACCTATTTCTCTGCTTATAACCGCAAGACCGGACGCGCTCGCAGCACCACGTCCGAGTTGGGTCAGCAATCTTTCGTCTTTTCTGATGGCCTACTTTATTCCGCGTCGCCCGAAGCGCCGGCACTCAAGGTATTCAGTATTGATCCGCGATCTTTTTTAAAACCTCTCGATGAACTGCTATTTCTGGATCCCTCACTTAGCGATCCATTAGAGGCTCGACTCAAAACCTTTGTAGAAACACCTCGAGGGTGGTGGGTTGTTATCGAGTACGAGGGTACAGATCGTCTGCACCGTTTCAGCCGTTTGGGGGATCACCTCGACGCCATAGACTTGGCCTCCCCCATTGCTCAACTCATTCGCTGGCAAACGTCTATCCTTGCGATCCCAGAGTCTGGAGGGTCGTACCTAAAATTCTCTTTGGAGGGGCTTGAAGAGGCTCCCTTCTCAGCCACGCGCCTGCTGCATGCTCGCGATACTGCTGAAGCACAACAGCAGCGACAGGAGGTTTTGTTAACCATTGTCGGCATGATGCTGACACTGTCACTTCTGCTGGTAGCGGCAGTACATGGTCTTTACCGCCTGCGAGCTCAAGTGTTCAGCTCGTCTGAGCCACATGACCGGCCCAGTCTCCTTGAGCTGCCGAATTCGGTCCGATGGCACCAGGGGCGTTGGCGAAAAGATCGAATCAGCATTTTGGTTGCGGCGGTGCTAACACTCAATCTCGCAGGTATCATAGGACTGCAAATGAGCGCACTGGGATTTTGGTGGGCTCTGTTACTCGCGACTTGTAGCGCAGGCATTGTTTTGAGTATCGCTGCAATACTTATCATCCCACAGGGCTTCATTGGCATTGATCGGTCTCATTTAGTGCTCGTGGATGGTCACGGTAACTGGGATAGCCAGCCGATCTCTGAGGTTCTTTTTGTAGGCCCCTATCTCGCAACGCGACACTTGGTTTATTATAGCGGCTGGCATTGCTTGCAGGTTGATGTGCCGCTGATTGCTAAATGGCGAGAGAGCGTCGAGTCACAACTGCCGCAATCGTCTATAGCACGGCTGATCGCATTATTATGGGTGTCTAGGCACCCGCACAGTCAGCTCGCCTCAATCATTGCTGGTAGCGCGAGCGCAGCAGTGCTGCTCTTCATTGCCGCATTACTCATCCGCTGAAATGCGGAATAAAATTGTCTGGGAGCGATCTAGCGAGCGAGAGTTGCCGTATGTACTGCTATGACACAGGAGAACACTTATGACCTCTGCCCTAAATGCGAGTACGTTGACCATTCCCGCCACGATTAGCGAGGAAGCGACGCTGGTAAGAGACGCCTTGCGCGCGCGTGGCCTAGAGACGCCGCTGACCAGCAATGAGCTCACGCGTGACGAAAAATATGCAGTGATCAAGAATGCATTTACTGACATCACCAAGACGCTTGGTCTTGATCTGACAGATGACAGCCTTGCTGAAACCCCACATCGTATCGCTAAGATGTATGTCGATGAGATCTTTGCGGGTCTTGATTACAGTCAGTTTCCATCGATTGCTGTGATCGAGAATAAAATGAATTTGGAAGAGATGGTCTGTATCGATGACATCTCACTGATCAGTACCTGCGAGCACCACTTCGTGACGATCGACGGCACCGCGAAGGTTGCTTATATACCGAAGACCAAAATCATTGGACTCTCTAAAATCAATCGTATTGTCCGATTCTTCGCGCAGCGGCCCCAAGTGCAGGAGCGGCTCACACAGCAGGTATTGGTGGCATTGCAAACACTACTCGACACAGAAAACGTGGCGGTAACGATGAACGCGACGCATTTTTGTGTGAAATCGAGAGGTGTAATGGATTCTAACTCGCACACACGAACAACGGCGCTCGGAGGCGTGTTCAAAGACAATCAAGCCACGCGTTCAGAGTTTCTGAGCGCTTAAGTTTCGCGGTTATTCAAACGAGCAAAACAATCGCAGAGACACTGGTGGTCGCTATCACAAACCACCGATAACGCGTGTCTCCAATACGTTTCACAATTTGTATGCCCATCCAAGCACCCGCGACAATCGCGGGTATAGCGGCAGCCGTCAATGCCAGCGTGTTAACCGACAACGTCTCCCATACGAAGGCATGAAACGGGAGTTTGAACACGTTGACTATCAAAAAAAACCAAGCGGCAGTGCCAATATAAACTTGCTTTGGCAAGCGCTGGCTCAGCAAGTAAACCGTCATTAGCGGACCCGCCATGTTGCCGATCATGGTTGCCACGCCCCCAAGCGTTCCAGCAGATACGGCAAAAATCGGGTGTTGCGGCACCCACAAACTCTGCTTTATTTCCTGAATAATCATCATCGCGATAGACAACAGAATAAAGATCACCATGCACAGCCTGAACCACTCATCCGACACCCATTGACCCAATGCAGTGCCCAGTGCGACACCCACCGCAGTTGCAGGAAACAAACGCCACAGCACCGTCCAATCAGCATGCCGATGGTAATAGAGAACTGCCAGCACGTCGGCTACGACCAGCAGACCTAAAGCAATCCCCGTAGAGGCTTTGGCGCCAAACAAAAGAGCCAGAGTCGGCACAGTGATCATCGCCGCACCGTGGACACCGGTCTTACCCATGCCAATCAAAACCGCGCTAGCGATCAAGCCAAACCACTCGACAGGCGATAAAGTGAATATCATGGGCGTGTCCGTCGTATGCCGCTAGCCCATAATCAGGCGCTTAGACTTTGCGGCGAGAATATTCCATTAAAGCCCACAGCACATTACCGGAGCTGACTTGCCCGACCAGTTTACCATTCTCAATCACGGGGCGCCTGCGCTGTTGTGTCTCGAGCATACTTTGAGCGACCTCAACGATACTGTCGTCAGGTGAACAGGTATTTAACGCTCGTGTCATGAACTCACTCACGAGGCGGTGATCAGGATCACCATCGTTGTAGATCGAGTTCAGCATTGCCTTCAGACAATCAATCTCTGAGATAACACCAACTACAACACCAGCGGCGTCGGTGACGGTAATCCCAGTCAATTTATTATCGACAATCGTTTTGACCGCCTCAGCGATACTGGCAGTCTCGGCAATAGTGATGGGTGAGCGGTGCATACACTCGCTTACAGCAGCTGATTTCGGCATGAGAACCCCTGTTATTATGATTTCCGAATACGATAGCAATACCGCAGACTCTGCGCTACTGCTTTAAATCTGACTCGCACAATGTTTCACGGCGACACTGCCAACTGGTCAGCGGGTATTGTTAAGACTTGCAAAATGTCGCCGCTCTCATTGAGTAACCTAAGCACCAGTTCAAACTCAGGAGCCTGGCCCACGATATCTATTTCACCGAAGCTGTCGACCGTGATGTTATTAGGGAGGGCTCGTAAATTATTGGGTTCGTCATCTGAATTAAAACGGCCCTTTAACGCGCTATTGAGGCCGCTAGAGGTCAGCTCATAAAGCGGGTACGCAAAATCCTCTCGGTCTAACACACTGATTTCAGAAAGATGGCGATCGCCGCTGACAAGCACAACACCGTTGGCTTTGGTCTGCTGAATCAAGCTAAATAAGCGCTCTCGTTCTTGCGGAAAATTAGACCACTTTTCGAAACACTGTTGAGTGGGAAGGACCTGAATACTCGAGACCAACAAGCGCACATCGGCTGGCTTGGTGAGCTCGACCTGAAGCCACTGCCATTGAGTCTCGCCCAATACGGTCGCATCTGCATCGGTCATAAACTCCCATCCACCGCGTTGACACAACTCGTTGTTCTTGCGCTTCTCCATAGACGATCGAAAGCTACGGGTATCTAACACAATAAACTGAATCACCAAACCACTGTCTGCTACGACCGTTCTGGCGCTATAAATACCGGGCTCATCGAGCGAAGTAACGGCTGGTGTAACCGTGTTAAAAAACTCTAAGAACGCGCGCTTCGCCGCTAGCTTGTGTGGGTAGTCGGCGCCACCATCATTTAAACCGTAATCGTGATCGTCCCAGGTAGCGAGCAGTGGTATGCCACGCTCGTCCATGGCCGCCCGAAACGCTGAAAATTCAGATTGATTCGCTAGGGTTTGATAGGCCGCATCAAAGTTATCGGGTGGATCCATGCGCTTATAAGGACCAATATCGGCATAAACGTTGTCACCCATAAAAATAAAGGTATCGGGCTGACGATCATGCACGGCCGACCAGACGGGCATATCGAGATCTTGTCGTAGGCATGAGCCCAACGCGATTCGATAGTCTGAGACTGCGGGCTCACTTGCGGCGGGTACGCCGTACCCAAACATGACTGCAGCCAGAAGACTTGGGCCTATTAGCAGTATTTTTCGTTGTAAGCTCATATTGCCTCCCAGGCACCGTAAGAGTCCGAGCACATACATAGTCGTCCCGAGCCGTCATGATACCTTGCTGGGTGCGAGAGATAAAAAAAATCCCCGCACTGGGCGGGGATTTTAGTCGTCAGAGTGTGGGGAACTCTTAGAACCGTACTGACAAGCCTAAACGGATTTCCCAAAGTGAACGCTCTTCTTGAAGATCGTTGATGTCACGAGACGTAAAGCGCTCGAAAACGTAACGGCCTTGATCGTCAAGCGATGAGCTAACAACCTGCTGCGAGAAGAACTGCGCATCATTGATCTTGCCCCAATCACTGTTCAAGAGGTTAGCCACGTTGTAGATCTTGGCATAAACCACACCTTTGGTGTTGCCAAACAGATTCACGTCCTGATCGATTCTCAAGTCGCTGCGGAAAGTCCACTTAGCATTGGTTTCGTTACGATCAACAAAACCGGTACCGAGATCTTCGCGCTGGCGCCATTTTTCGAAAGCGGCATAATCGAAGCTGTCCGCAATCACGACGTTAGGATCGTCTGCGCCCGTTGGAACGTAGAGCAGGTGCCGGCCAAAGAAGCCATCGCCTTCAAGATCGCCCGACCCCATCACGTAGCTTCCGCCTTGACCTTCTTGAGCAAAGCTGTAGAGCGAGATTCGAGTTTCATTATCACCAAAGAAGTTGGCGCTATAGCGGAGTCGCATTGTAAAGCGGTGCGGTACCACATAGTTTGAAACAGCCGCGGAGGGCTCGACTAAATCATTCAGCGCCAAATTGCTGAAGTTAGAACCAGCGACCGATGAGGTCATTGGGCTCACGTCTTCTGCGTAGGTATACGCATAACCCGCTAACAAATCGATGCCGTTATCGAACGACTTACGTACAGTTGCACTGAAGATGTGCGCTTCTGGGCTCTGGCTTGAGTTAGTCAACATATAGTTGTCTTCGCCTTTACCAGCAGCATAACCATAGATGGGCTTGCCCGCAGCAGTTGTACCAATCTTCTCTTGTGAGACATCGACGTAATAGGCCATATCCTGACCCTGTGTGTACAGGTAGTCTACATCAAACACATAGCCGTCACCGTACTCATAAGTCGCGCCCACTGCGGCCTTCCACTCAGCAGGCTGCTCGTAGTTTGGATCTACCAAAGCGAGGAAGCGATTACTCGCATCAGCGTCTGATACCGCTGCAACACTGTCAACAAGCGATTGTGGAACATTGTAACCAGGACGTCCCTGACCCGAGAGCTCAACCGAGTTGGCAAAA
Source organism: Aequoribacter sp. (assembly GCA_965656045.1). Taxonomy (GTDB): domain Bacteria; phylum Pseudomonadota; class Gammaproteobacteria; order Pseudomonadales; family Halieaceae; genus Aequoribacter. The sequence continues at coordinate 3,387 of CBFHJC010000065.1, read as the reverse complement.
CCCTGCAACACGGTCTGCGCGCCAGCAAAGTTTCGGTACTGGAACTGAGCATTCGAGATACCATCGTTCGAGAACGAGTTAGACAACCAAACGTTGGGGTTTCCACCGCTATAAAGGCCAAGACCACCGCGAACGGTTAGGCTGTCATCTACATTCCAGGTGAAGCCAATACGAGGCATTAACAGATTCGTGCCATCGATCGTTGCGTTGTTGTTAAAACCTTGTGCCGCAGCAAAAGCTGTGTTCAAGCGAGGTGCGCCAGACGCATCCCACCACTCATAACGAAGACCCGCAGTAATGGTCAAATCGATATTATCCAATGTGAATTCGTCTTGAACAAAGACAGCATTGAGGGTGTTCGTGAAGGAAGCACCGGCATCGTTGGGATTGTTTGTACCACCACCGCTACCGTAGTAGACACGGCTCGGCAAACCAAGTTCAAACTTGTCTAAGCCTGTGGTGCCGCAGTTGGGATCTTCGTTTCGCTGCTGCGCTGTTAATGCATCACACGCCGGATCATTGCCCGCAGAATCATCGAAATAATCCCACTCACCGCCATTTGAGTGCTGCACGAACAAGTTGAATACGCTGAGCTCTTCCCGATGGTAACCGAAACTGATGCTGTGCTTGCCGAACAGGTACTCGGCGTTTAAACGCAGGTAATCACCTTCGTAGCTAAGTGAGTTGGCCTGACGAGAATCGTCTGCACCCAAGTAAATGGTGTTGCGGTCAGCGTCAGAGATCTGGTGGTCACCAAAGTCTTTAGGACCCACGGTCACTTGACCATCGTTCTGCTCTTGCATACCGAAAAAGATATCGGTCGAGAAGTTGTCGCTCCACTGACTGCTAAACGAGAACGAGTACGTTGTGCTCTCATCGCTCTTTACGTAGTAGTGGTTACCGAATTCGAACTCATTATCATCGCTGTCTGAAGCACGATCCTGAAAGCCTTCGTAGTAGTTATAAACGAAAGACGCTGAGTGCCGATCAGAAATATTGTAATCAATACGTGCAAAATACTTTTCCGCTTCTTGCGCACCGTCTGCAGGAAGGCCACCTGGATCATAGTCGTAGGTGTTGATCGCGATATCGCGCACGCGATTGAAAGTCGCCTCGTCTAACCAAGATCGCTCTTCACCATTACCTGAACCAGCGTACCCTTGCGCCAAGAAACGAGGAAACTCCTGCTTCTCGTAAGCCATGCTTACAAATAGCGTGTCTTCGATCAAAGGACCTGCAAGAGAAAAGCCATACTGCTTCTCTTCGAAGGGTTCAATATTAAAGCTTTTACCGTCGATCTCGTCACCGCGGAAATCTTCGTTGGTCAGTTCATAGAAGAGGCTACCGCTCCATTCGTTTGAACCGCGCTTCGTTACCGCGTTAATGTTACACGCCGAGAAACCGCTGTATTTGACATCGAAAGGTGCCAGCTCAACCGCGACCTGCTCAACGGCATCGTAAGGGAAAGGCATACCCGTTGCAGTGCCGTAGCCGTTATCATTCAGACCAAACTGATCAGAAAAACGGACACCATCAAGAGTGGTGGTGTTGAATCGAGGGCTCTTACCAGCACAGTTAACGGCACCCGCGCCGCCAGAAACGTTCAAGCGCGGATCAACCTCGAATACGTTCTTGATATCACGGTCATAGGCTACCGCATCTTCCAGCTCTGCCAGACCAAAGTTGGCTGAAGGACCAGGAGCAACGCTCATAAGCATCTGCTTGCCAAGTACCATGACTTCCTCAATATCACCACCACCCAACTGCAGGGGTAGCGCATAGGAATCACCCAGCGAAATTGATGGAATGGTGGCCTGTTTAACCCCATTCACGCGCACTTCGTAAGGACCACCGACTGCGAGGTTTCGCACTGAATACGCACCGGCTTCGTTAGAGTTGACCGTTCGAGTCGTACCCGATCGCAAATCCTTTACCATTACCGTCGCGTTAGCCGCAGGGTTACCCTGAGCGTCGTAGACCTGACCGACGATGGCTGACGTTTGCTGATTAGCTTGGACCATCATTGGTATGGTTCCCATACCAATAGCGGCTGAGCCTATCGCAATAGACAATGCGTTTCTCGCGAACATCTTTGCAACTGATTGCTTCATGAGACTAAGTTCCCCTGTGGGTTGGTTGGATGGTTAATTCAACGGGAATCGTAGTATAGAAATATGACAATATGATGAGAATGAAAAAAACCGAACCATTCTGGTAATATTCACAGTCTTTGTGATGTAAGCTCAAATTCAGTAGAAAATTAGCACTCGCTTGAAAACGGAATAGAATCTGCATAAGCCGATGAGTTCGCCTGCTCACGCTGGCTCAAAACCACCGGCTCATGAATTAGACAAGCCCGTAGCCGCCTGACCTGACATCGTCGGCAGGTTGTCTGACATACTGAGAACAGTCCAGATCCGTTCAGTTCAGTAACACCAAAGATCCCATAAGCCGAACGCTTCATCGCAGTCGCGAGATGACCCGCAAGATCGCGTTCGAGTCTGAGAGCACCTATGATTCGATGTACTGTAACCGAGCCTTCAAATCATCAAGACTTTGACTGACATCGAGCAAAACATCGCCCGCTTCGTTGCCACCTACAACCACACCCACACCCGCGACAGGCGCGATCTGATCAATTCTGAAGCGGCCCATCGATCCGCGAATAAAGCAATCTTCATCAAGGAAAAGTCGGTCGCCATTGGGGCCCACCTCATCAGAGATGATGGAATCGAACCCAATGACCTCGGCAATATCGCCGGTATTGTGTATTTCGATGGCTTCGACGGTGCGCTCAACAGGATCAATGCGAAATGCTTTCATATGAAGATTTTTCCTTGAAAGTAAACGTTACGGTCACGGCTATTCGCCAGATCACCGGGCGAACAAAAAAGCCCCATAACAAACACGATCCTGTAAACCACTGAATCACACTTGCAAGGGGGCTATGTCGATGCTGCCGAGTCGTCTAGCTACTGATTCGGTCTCGGGCAATCTGGGGCGGATTAAACCGCTCACCGTAGGCTTCGGCCAACACCTCGCATCGCGCAACAAATTTGCTGTAACCGTAAGTCTTTACAAACTGCAGCAGCCCGCCCGTCCAAGCCGGCGCACCAATACCCATAATCGAACCGATGTTGCCGTCTTCCTCAGATCTTAAGACCCCGCTCTCAAGGCACTTTAAGGCCTCAATCACTTGCCGGAACAACAGTCGATCCTTCACATCGGCGTCACTGATGGTAAAGTCTGGCTTGTAGAAAAGTTCTTTCAGAGTAGGCCAGATTTCCTTCGATCCATCGGCATGGTATTCGTAGAAACCACCCCCATGATATCGGCCACCGCGACCGTGATCATCGATCATGACACCCACCACCTTCCGTGCAACAG
>CBFHJC010000064.1:0-10356 GCA_965656045.1 Aequoribacter sp. | reverse complement strand
GTCTGCGGGGGTAAACTTGATCGATGCCATGCGCCAGCACAGCAATCGTATGACCCGCTTGCATTGCTCCTTCATGAGCGCAGGCATCCACACCCAAGGCCAAACCGCTTGTGATGACCATGCCAGCACGTGCCAAGTCAGCAGCGAAGGCGCGCGCTATTTGTTGAGCCGGTATCGAGGCACTCCGCGCACCGACCATGGCGATTTGAGGTGTGTCGAGATCTAGCCACATACCGCGGCGGTAAAGGACCGGAGGTGGGTCAGCTATCGATTGCAGTAGGGTAGGGTAGCGAACGCTACCCAGCGGGATGACCTCAATGGCCGAGGCCTGTATGCGTTCTAAAGCGCGCGCTTCGCCATCGGTAAGCCTGCCTAACGCCAGCCTGTGGGCGGCGGCTTCTAGGCGATCAGCCACGGTGTTCGTCTGCCGCCGGGGCCACTGTGCTGCAGGCGTATGGACGACCTGGGCAAAACCCCCCAGCCATTGCACTAATCGGGTCAGATACGCATCTGACCCCTTAGTTGCCATATGTAAAACAGTTGCAATATCCTGTTCGGAATAAACCATAGATCATCCTTGATCACGTTGGTCTGGACTTTCGTTTAAGGCGTTTTCACTTTATCCATCACCGCCAGTGGACGGTTTGCCTTCAGCACCAGAGCGAGGCTGGATTTATCGAAGACTTCAAAAATCATTAACAATCCGGCACGCGCATCTGGGAACGCCACCGATTCGCCCGCCACGGCATCATATTGAGTCTTGCCCACCTTAAAAATTTCAAGCACATGGCCGACCTCTATGCCATCGCGCTGCCCTTTATTAACAACCACCGTGTTGAGGGCGCCGACTTGATCGACCCCACCCTCGACCGAGATCATATAACCATTTTCGACCACCTTGCTTGGGGGTCTCGGCTCATAAGCTGCATCAAGAACCCTTGTCCTGAGGGGCAGAACTTTGTCACCCTGCCGAATTTCCTCTGAAACTGATCTTATTTCGAACTCTAATATCTCGGCACCGAGATCTGCTGTCTGAAGCGCTCGAGCAGACCCTATCACTCGAGCCTCTAGGCCCAGCAACTCTCCTGTGATAGGGTCCTTCAAGCTTTTTTCGATGCGATAAATGCCAAATGAAGGGAGTCCATCGGAACCGTTGGTCACCCCCAGCGCACCACGCACCATTATTGTGTCTCCGGGAGAACTCAAAAGATTGCCTTTGGTCGAGCCCAGTACGTAAGGAGCGCTCTCGGCGGTGCGAGGATCGATCACTCGGTTGCGGCGCAAAAAGGAACCAATTTGATCGAGCCCAATCAACGGAATCGCTAGTTCAAGTGAGGACGCTCGGATGCCAGGCTGAAGTTTGATATCTCTGCCTCTTTGCAAGCTAACGTGCGGACCAAAGCCTCCTGCCGCCTTAAGAATCAGCGTGTCCCCTGGGTAAATGAGGCGCGGATCATCGATCTGAGGGTTAGACATCCAAAGCTCGCGCCAGCGCCAGGGCTGCTCCAAATACATATCGGCAATGCTCCAAAGAGTATCTCCGCGTTGAATCCGATATTCCGAGGGAGCACCTGACTTCAGCGCTAGTTGCCCGTTTGAAGCAACAACCTGAGCGTTAACACTCAAGAACAGCAGAGCAACACTGAACAGCCGGCAAAAAACATACGCTCTCATATTGACAACCTGCAATTACACTATCAGTAGAATGCCAATATGATACTCTACGAATAAAAATTTCACAGCCCTTAAACGCTTTCGATGAAACGGCGGGTGCAGGGAGTGAGCAGGGGGGCTATAATAGAGGCTCCACGGCTATCACCTGATCATTATGGCGTTACTCGAAATACTAGAATTTCCAGATCCTCGGCTTCGAACCAAAGCAAAACCGGTCGAAATCGTCAGCGATGCGCATCGAACTCTTATCGCTAATATGCTGGAAACCATGTACGCAGCCCCCGGTATTGGTTTAGCGGCCACGCAGGTCAATGTTCATGAGCGCATCCTGGTGATAGACGTTAGTGACAATAAAGACCAACCACGAGTCTTCATTAATCCAAGTATCGAAGTACTCGATCCCGCAACAGCAGATTACGACGAGGGATGCCTATCGGTGCCCGGTTTTTATGACACCATCACGCGACCCCAACGAATCCGGGTGAACGCGGTCGATGAGCATGGCAAAGCATTCTCTGAAGAATTAGAGGGTCTGCTTGCGATTTGCCTTCAGCATGAGATGGATCATCTCGAGGGTAAACTCTTTGTCGACTATTTATCGCCCCTAAAACGCAATCGAATCCGCAAGAAACTAGAAAAAACGCACCGAGAACAAGCGTGATGTCAAACCGGCCACTCCGAGTTGGTTTTGCCGGCACCCCCCCGTTTGCAGCGAATCACCTCACTTACCTCCTGCAACATGGTGTGACTGTAACGGTTGTGCTCACACCTCCAGATAAGCGAGCAGGCAGGGGCAAAACGCTCCAGCCGAGTGCGGTAAAAGCGGCTGCGATTGCCGCTAACATCCCAGTTCTACAACCGCTAACACTGCGCGACTCCGACATTCAAGCCGAACTGGCCGCACTCGATTTGGATGTTCTCGTCGTCGTTGCGTACGGACTGCTCCTGCCTCAGGCGGTCCTTGATATCCCACGACTGGGTTGCATCAATGTACACGGTTCTCTGCTCCCAAGATGGCGGGGAGCTGCACCAATTCAACGTGCCATTGAAGCAGGTGATACAGAAACGGGTATCTGCATTATGCTAATGGATGCGGGACTTGATACGGGTCCAATCCTGGCAACTCGGCGCTGCCCTATTACACCTAGCACAACTGCCGCAGACCTATTCCAAACGCTTGAAGGACTGGGGCAGGTCGCCTTACTCGAGACACTGAATGAACTCGAATCTTTGCGGCCGTTGGCAGTGCCACAAAATTCAGACGGCGCTACCTACGCACCAAAACTAAGCAAAGAAGAAGCTTTCATCTCTTTTCAACTTCCTGCAGAACAGGAAAACCGTAAAATCAGAGCCTTCTTCCCAGCGCCTATTGCCTACACCAGCCTGAACGGCGACCGCGTAAGGCTTCTTCAAGCTGATGTCATCGAGTTACAACATGATCAACACCCAGGAACCATTATTGCCGCAAACTCAGACGGCATCTTGATCGCCTGTGCCTCGAATGCTTTAAATCTTCGTCAAGTTCAGCTGCCCGGGGGTAAACCTCTACCCGTATCGGCCCTGATTCATGCGTCGAACTCTCCTTTCACACCCGGCCAAATCCTTGGCAAACCCCTCCAGTGAGCGCTCTTGGGCCAAGATTGGCAGCTGTAAAAATTATTGCGCACACCCTCGCAGGGGGAGCAACACACTCAGCGCCAAGCCTCGATCACCTCAGCACCCAAGAACGGGCATATGCTTATCAACTCACCCAAGGCACGTTGAACGCGGCACCAAAGCTACAAGGTTACTTACGGCAACTGCTGACCACGCCACTCAAAGCCAAAGAAACTGAGGTCAAAGCGGTTATTCTAGCCGGGCTCTATCAGCTGAGTGCCATGCGAACACCAGATCATGCAGCGGTCAACGAGAGTGTAGAGCTCGCCAAAAAACTGAAGAAAACGTGGTCTCTTAAACTGGTCAATGCCTGCCTTCGGCGCTTTACCCGGGAGCGCGAACGCCTCGAGAACGGTCTCAGTGAGAGCGAGCAAAGTGCACACCCCAGCTGGCTCTTCAGTATCATAACGGACCAGTGGCCAGAAAAAGCGAACGAAATTTTGGCAGCAAACAACCAGCCTGGGCCTCTGTGTTTGCGTGTCAACGAGCAAGCTATTAGCCGCAGTGCCTACGCCGCGCTCCTAGACGAAGCGAATTTGACCTATGAATTGAGTTCGCTGGCCGAGAGCTGTATTCGACTGAAGCAAAACATCACAGTGCACGAGCTGCCCGGATTTTTAGACGGCTGGGTATCAGTTCAAGATGAGGCAGCTCAACTCGCGGCGTCTCTACTGCGCATAGAGACCGGGCATAAAGTTCTGGATGCGTGCTCCGCTCCTGGGGGAAAAGCCTGCCATATTGCCGAGCAGAATCCAAAAATAGACCTGATAGCTCAAGATGTGAGCCCCGAACGCCTACTCAAAGTCAACGATAACAAGGCTCGGTTAGGGCTTACATTCAAAATCGAAGAGACGCCCACCGAAGTCCTTGGGCAGACCCCTTGTTTCGACCGAATTTTGGCTGATGTGCCTTGCTCTGGCACTGGCGTTATTCGCCGACATCCTGACATCAAACTCCTTCGGCAACACTCTGATTTAGAGCAGTTTCACCGACAGCAACTCTCTATTCTCAAGTTTTTGTGGCCGCAGCTCTCACCCGGCGGCGAACTGCTCTACGTTACCTGCTCTATTGTGAAACAAGAGAATGACCAGACCATCGATACTTTTCTGGAACAAACACCCAGCGCGGAACATGAAACGATTGCAGCAGACTGGGGTGTGCAAACCTCTCGCGGCAGACAACTATTACCCAGCCTAGATGGCGCTGATGGCCTCTATTTTTCGCGGTTGAAAAAAACTGCAACTCACCGATAAAACGCTAGGATTTTCGCAGTGAATTCAGTAAGGTACGCAAAACATGTTAGAGGCACTGACTCCCGATGAAAATTATTATCCTCGGTGCAGGCCAAGTGGGCGGTACGCTCGCTGCGCAGCTAGTGAACGAACGCAGCGACATCACAGTCGTTGACACCGATCCATTGATCCTTAGAAACCTTCAAGATCATCTCGACATCAAGACCGTAGAAGGACCTGCCTCTCTGCCGAGCACGCTCAAACGGGCGGGCGCCGAAGATGCTGAACTGATTATTGCGGTCACAAACAGCGATGAAATCAATATTGTGGCGTGCCAAGTGGCGCATACTGTTTTTTCTTGCCCAACGAAAATTGCTCGAATCCGCGATCAAGATTATCTGAACTACGCCGCGGTGTTATTTGAGCGGGATCATATTCCGATCGATGTGATTATCAGCCCAGAGCAACTCGTCACTAACAATATTAAGCAACTCATCGCCAATCCCGGCGCATTACAGGTGCTCGATTTTGCAGATGGGCTAGTGCAGCTGGTTGCGGTAAAGGCGGTCGCTGGTGGTCCCATTGTGGGCCATCAACTCAAAGAAATTCGCGACCACATGCCCTCTGTTGACACCCGAGTCGCCGCTATCTTTAGAGATGGACGCCCACTCATCCCAGAGGGCGATACCATTGTTGACGATGGCGACGAGGTATTTTTTGTTGCCAACCGCAAACACATCCGGACAGTGATGTCTGAGTTGCGCAAGCTCGACAAAGGGTATCAAAAAGTCATGATCGCTGGTGGTGGTAACATTGGCGGCACCCTCGCGGCGGCTCTGGAATCGCAGTACGACGTGAAGATCATCGAGCAAGATTATCAGCGATGTCGGGTATTGTCGGAACTAATGAAGTCGTCTCTAGTTCTGCATGGTAGCGCCTCAGATTCCCAGCTTCTCAGAAATGAAGGCATAGATACCACAGACGTTTTTTGCGCGCTGACCAACAACGATGAATCTAATATCATGATGTCGATGTTAGCCAAGCGAATGGGTGCCAAAAAAGTCATCACGCTCATCACCAATCCCGCTTATGCGGAACTGATTGGAGACGAGATCGATGTCGCAATATCTCCCCAACAAATCACGATCAGCTCTCTGTTGGCTTACATCCGTAAAGGTGACATCAGTCGGGTGCATTCTTTGCGCCGAGGCGCTGCCGAATCGCTAGAAATTATTGCTAGAGGTGATTCGGTATCGTCTAAAGTTGTCGGGCGACGCCTCGATGCCATTAAGCTGCCCGCGGGTACAACGATTGGCGCTATTGTGAGAGGGAAACAAGTACTTATTGCTCACAAGCACATCGTTATTGAATCTGAAGATCACGTGATTCTGTTTGTCACCGATAAAAACAACATCAGCGAAATAGAACGACTCTTCAGTGCTGGCTTCGGGTATTTTTTCTAGCAATGTCGATCGCCACCTCACTCAGAATACTCGGGATACTGCTCATGTTGTTCTCGACCGCCATGCTGCCATCGCTGGTATTGGCTTGGTGGGACCAGGACGGCGCAGCAATTGCCTTTATCGAAGGATTCTTAATTACGGTCACTACCGGCTTATTACTCTGGGCCTGTTTTTCGCGAGCGCGCGACGAGCTTCGAATCCGCGATGGCTTTTTAATCACCGCTTTATTTTGGATTGTATTGAGTGTGTTTGGGGCCGCGCCTCTGATGCTGGTGCCGCATCTTGAGATGTCTCTTGCTGATGCCGTATTCGAGTCTGTATCGGGGCTGACAACCACGGGGGCAACGGTCATTACAGGGCTCGATAGCCTACCACGCTCGATATTGCTGTATCGGCAGCTACTTCAATGGCTTGGCGGGATCGGTATCATCGTGATCGCGATGGCCATTCTCCCGATGCTTGGGGTAGGGGGCATGGCCCTCTACCGCGCAGAAACACCGGGTCCCTCGAAGAACAACAAACTCACCCCTCGCATAAGCCAAACAGCCATCGGACTCTTCATGGTCTATTTGGTACTCACCATCGCTTGTGCTCTGGCATATTACCTTGCCGGTATGAATGCTTTCGATGCCATCGGTCACTCCCTCTCAACCGTGTCTATTGGCGGCTTTTCTACGCATGATGCCAGCATGGGGTTTTTTGAGAGCGATGCGATACTTTGGATCAGTTCGCTATTCATGATGATTGCGGCTATTAATTTTGGGCTCCACTTTTTGGCTTGGAACCACCGAAGCATCTGGGGTTATCTAAAAGATCCCGAGATAGGATTCTTTTTACTGTCTTTGTCTGTCTGTATCATTATTACCTGCTTATACCTGATATCGTCGGAAACGCTCCCCAACAATCAAAGCCTCGTACATGGCGTATTTCAAGCTGTGTCCATTGCGACCACGGCGGGCTTTACCACAACCGACTTTTCACAATGGCCCACGTTTTTGCCCGTTATGCTCTTATTGTTTTCCTTTATTGGAGGCTGCGTAGGTTCTACGGGTGGCGGCTTAAAAGCTATGCGGGTACTGCTGATCATCAAACAAGGTCTGCGCGAAATGAAGCAACTGATTCACCCGCAAGCCGTGATCCCTCTGCGAGTGGGTGGTCGTCGCGTCGACGCCGCCATTATCAGTGCTGTTTGGAGTTTTTTCGCTGTCTATGTAACAGCCTATTTGGTCATATTGCTGGTACTCATGGCGACCGGGCTCGATTTCTTAACGGCATTCTCTGCGGTCGCAGCCACCCTGAACAACTTGGGGCCTGGTTTGGGTGAAGTGGCGACTAACTACGCCAGCATATCGGATCAAACAAAATACATCCTTTGCTTCACTATGCTGCTGGGACGCCTTGAAGTTTTCACGCTGCTGGTCTTGTTCACACCCATGTTCTGGAAACGTTAAGCAATTAGGCTCTGTGTTTCTTGATCACTTCATAGGCCGACTGAATTTCCTGTGACTTTTCAGTGGCGAGCCGGATCATTGCGTCCGGAACACCCTTTGCTATGAGCTTATCGGGGTGATTCTCGCTCATGAGCTTTCGATAAGCGCGTTTGATTTCCGCATCAGTCGCCGATGCCTCCACCCCCAGAGCCTCATATGCAACTTCAACACGCGTGATCGAACCCTGCGACCCGGGCGCCTGATGAAACTGACCTTGTGCCTGAGCCATACGCAATAGTTGCGCTATATGAGCAGGGCTGAAACCCAACAAATGCCCGATTCGGTCAAGCGTTCGCTGTTCCGCGGTATCCATTTGGCCATCAGCCAAGGCGAGTGTCACCAAGAACAAAAATAAGGTTTGCTTCAACTGCGGATGTCGGCCTGCAAGCTCAAGGAATTCATTAATAACAGGCTCTACCGAGAAACCACTATCTGCGCCCGCCTTAAAAAACGCGATTGCGCGCTGTCTCGCGCTCTGATCAAGCTGCATATGTGCAATCAACGATTCAGTGTGCTTGATCTCGACCTCGCTGATACGGCCATCCGCTTTTGCTAGATAACCAAGCAAATGAAATGTGGTAGAGAAGAAGTTATCTTGCAGCTTTGCTCGCATCTCGGGCGAAGCAAAATGCTGAAATCGGCTGAAGCCCCGATCGAAAGCGTGGCCTATCCAGAGCCCTAGGATAAGCCCCACGAAGCCCAAAGCAAGAAGGCCCAGGAGACCCCCGATTAATTTTCCTAAAAATTGATTCATGTTATCCCAAGGTCATTGATAATGATTTACGCCCTGTTGCGGACGGACTCTAAACCGCTTGTAAGTCCATTGATATTGCTCAGGGTAATCTCGCAACAGTTCCTCTATGGCTTGATTCATCGCGGTAGCCGCGTCGGTTAGATCCCCGGTCGATACCAGCTCGGGCGCCTCCGTGATATGAACAGAGAAACCCTTAGGCACGCGATAAGCGACCAAAAATAATACTGCTGCACCGGTTCTTTGGGCCAACTTTAACCCAAGCGTTTGAGTAAAACAGGAATGGCCCATGAACTCTGCATTACACCCCGAGCTTAGATCGCGTGGCACCTGATCAGGTAGTATGCCAATACCACCACCCGCTTTAAGAACCCGTGTTAAGCCAACAATACCTTTTGCGGTCGTTGGGTACAGGCTCATTCCCGTGCGAGTCCGCCTGCTGACCATTAGGCTCTCCAGACCCGCAACATTCGGCGGCTCATACAAGCACGCTAGTGGCAGGGTTTTATTGAGATAAAGCCCAGCAAATTCCCAGTTACCGAGATGCGGCGCTAAAATGATAACACCCCTAGATTGAGCTTTGGCCGCTTCCACCAGCTCCAGTCCCTGAATTGTTACAGCCATAGCCTCCAGCTGATCTAACGAGCCAGCCCAAGCTTTGCCGAGTTCACAGAACCATTCGCCAGCGGACCGGACTGAACTTTTAGCAAGCTCGTATTGCTCTTTATCTGAAAGTCTCGGGAAAGCGAGCCGAATATTGGTGAGCGCTATTTTTTTTTCTCGAAGATTGAACAACCAAACGCCATCTCCGAGCCGCCGCCCAAGCCACCGAGCAACTTCTAGGGGAAGCCAACTAAGGATACGCAATGCTAAATGAATGATTATGGTCGTCATGCTGCCTTGCGCAGAGCGCGGTTCTAGAGAGACCGTATATCGAGGCCGTAATACGCTGTATAATACGTGGCTTTGCAGAGCTTGTGTAGCGAGGTGTCCGTGTCCACCAACAATACGACAATGTCGTTTCAAGAAATCATTCTGACCCTACAACAGTTCTGGGGTGATTATGGCTGTGTGATCATGCAGCCTCTGGATATGGAAGTCGGGGCCGGGACCTTCCACCCAGCAACTTTCCTTCGAGCTATAGGGCCCGAGTCTTGGAACGCCGCCTATGTGCAGCCCAGTCGACGCCCAACAGATGGACGCTATGGCGAGAATCCCAACCGACTGCAACATTACTACCAGTTTCAAGTGGCCCTAAAACCCTCTCCCGACAACATTATGGAGTTGTACTTAGAGAGCCTGAAAGCGCTTGGTATCGACCCAACCGTTCACGATGTCAGATTTGTTGAAGATAACTGGGAGTCACCCACGCTCGGTGCTTGGGGCCTGGGTTGGGAAGTTTGGCTTAACGGGATGGAAGTCACACAGTTTACCTATTTTCAACAAGCCGGTGGCTTGGAGTGCTTTCCCGTGACCGGAGAGATCACCTACGGTTTAGAGCGACTGGCCATGTACATCCAAGGCGTCGATTCCTGTTACGACTTAATCTGGGCACGTGGATCTGATTCAGTTGTCACTTATGGCGATGTGTATCACCAGAATGAAGTGGAAATGTCGCACTATAATTTCCACGAGGCGCCCGTCGAACAGCTTTTGGTTCAGTTTGATCACTACGAAACAGAAGCAAAACGATTGGTCGAAAAATCATTACCACTGCCTGCCTACGAAATGGTCATGAAAGCATCTCATACCTTTAACCTTTTAGATGCAAGACATGCGATTTCAGTGACCGAAAGACAACGCTATATTTTGCGAGTTCGAGGGATCGCCAGACTGGTTGCCCAAGAGTACTATAATTCGCGTGCACGGCTGGGGTTTCCAATGGCAACTGTAGCAGAGCGTAACGAAGCGCTTGCCAAATGGAATGCAGAGGGCGCCGCATGAACAACTCGTTTTTAATTGAAATCGGAACTGAAGAACTCCCACCTAAGTCTCTCCAAACTCTAGCGGTTGCGTTCCATGATGGGGTCGTTGCTGGGTTTGCTCAATACGGACTGGAGCCTTCTGGGACCGAATGGTTTGCAACGCCT
>CBFHJC010000063.1:0-10463 GCA_965656045.1 Aequoribacter sp. | reverse complement strand
GAGCGAATGTATACCTCACGTCAGCCGAGTTAGCTGCAGTGGGCGCCATCTTGGGTCGACTACCGACACCAGCCGAGTATCTTGAATACGCTGATAAACTCGATGCTATGGCCGATGACATCTACCGATACATGAACTTTGATCAGATGGCGTCGTTCCTGAAAAGCGCCGAGGACGGCAAACGAATTGGTGCCGTGCAGATCGAAGAGGTCGCGTAGCACCCTCCCAAATGAAGAAGCCGCCCACGGGCGGCTTTTTTATGAGCGATCGATCCGAGGTTACCCAGATAGGCAAGACAAGCCGCGACGAAGATCATTTTTGATATCATTGACCGACTCTAAACCCACCGATACCCGAATAAGATTTTCGCCGATCCCCGCAGCGTCCCTCTCGGCTTGACTTAAGCGTCCGTGCGTTGTCGTCGCAGGATGAACAATCGTGGTTTTTGCATCTCCAAGATTGGCCGTTAAACTCAACCACTCGACCCCGTTGATACAAGCCCATGCTTCTTCTCGTCCACCTCGGACTGCAAAACTCAGGACCCCGCCAAAAGCGGATTGCTGCCGCTTCGCCAACACATGGTCAGGATGGCTCTCCAAACCCGTATAATTCACCTGAACCACCTCTGGCTGCTCGGTAAGCCACTGAGCGATCGCAAGTGCGTTTTCGCTGTGTTTATGCATTCGCAACGATAAGGTCTCAAGTCCTTTCAAGAAAACCCATGCGTTAAACGCACTCATAGTAGGTCCACAGGTTCTCAAAAAGGCTCTTACCGCAGCCATGTCCTCGGCACCACCAACAACAGCGCCACCAAGGCAACGGCCCTGGCCATCAATATATTTCGTGGCTGAGTGAATTACTAAGTCGGCGCCAAAGGACAGAGGGGTCTGTAAAGCAGGCGTACAAAAACAATTGTCCACCATCAGTTTTGCGCCTGTATCCGAGGCCAGAGCTGCAAAGGCCGCAACATCAGCAACTCTGCATAAAGGATTCGACGGCGTCTCTAAGTACAGCAGGCGCGTTTTGTCGTTGCTAACGGCTCGCCAGGCAGCCAGATCGGTTAGAGGCGCAAAGTGCGTCTTCACACCAAACTTTGACAAATAGTTAGCAAACAAACCGGTGGTCGATCCAAACACATCTTGCGAGCAAATCACTTCATCGCCAGCGCGTAACAAGGCCATACAGGTGGACAGAATCGCCGCCATACCCGATGCAGTTGCAACGGCATCTTCGCCGCCCTCTAAAGCCGCGATACGCGACTCAAACAAATCGACGGTTGGATTGGTATAACGAGCATAAACCGGGCCATCGGCGTCGCCGCGGAACCGCGCTGCCGCATCCTCTGCGCTATCGAATAAGTAGCTTGAGGTGAGGTACATCGGCTCACTGTGCTCGCCGAATTGGCTCCTCTCAAATCCGGCCCTGATGGCTATCGTTTCTGGATCGTACTGAGGTTTATCGCTACCGTTGTTCACGCACGTCTCCGCTAAAGATCATCGTTGTGTATCCCAATAACAGATCGCCCAGCATTTTCTGCGGCTCTGCGTTGCGACTGTGCCGAATCGTTTCTCGCATTGTGTACTGACATCAGGTAGTCATCGTCGATATCACCTGTGACGTACTCTTTATTAAATACCGAGCAATCGAATCCGTCGACCTTAGAATTCCCCTCAAGAGAACATTGGATCAAATCTTCGATATCTTGAAACACCAGCCAATCGGCGCCAATGGCCTCGCAAATCTCATCTTCTGTACGGTCATGAGCAATCAGCTCCATTGCCGAGGGCATATCGATACCATAAACATTGGGATAGCGCACGGGGGGACAAGCGCTGGCAAAATAAACTTGTCTTGCCCCTGCATCACGCGCCATTTGAATAATCTGACGGCACGTTGTTCCACGAACAATAGAGTCATCGACCAACAAGACTGTTTTACCCTCGAACTCCAAGGGCACCGGATTGAGCTTTTGACGAACGGATTTTTTACGCTCATTCTGACCCGGCATAATAAAAGTTCGACCAATGTATCGGTTTTTCATGAAGCCTTCGCGAAACTTCAAACCCAGCTCGTGCGCCATCGACTGTGCTGCAATCCTGCTAGTATCGGGTATCGGGATAACCACATCGATGCCATGATCAGGCTTAATTGCTCGGATCTTCTTTGCCAGTGCTTCGCCCTGCCTCATCCGTGTCTTGTAGACGGAAATACCGTCCATCATTGAATCTGGTCGGGCGAAATAGACGTGCTCAAAAATACAGGGGGTAAGCCGGGGATTATCGGCGCATTGCTGGCGAAATAACTCCCCTTTTGGATTTATGTACACAGCCTCCCCAGGCGCTAAGTCATCGATGAGTTCAAACCCCAATACATCAAGTGCGACACTTTCAGAGGCCAACATGTAGTCAATGCCGGTTTCCGTCTCTCGTCGCCCCAACACGAGCGGTCTTATCCCCCAGGGATCTCGAAAACCGACAATGCCATAGTTAACCAACAGCGCGATCGCGGCATACCCGCCCACGCAGCGACGGTGAACGCCAGATACGGCGGCAAAAATGTCAGCAGCTTGCGGAATCAGCTGCCCTTGTACCTGCAATTCATGAGCAAACACATTAAGGAGCACCTCCGAATCACTATCGGTATTTAAATGCCTTAGATCGCTCTCAAAGATCTCATTGGACAGCTGCTGCGAGTTGGTCAGGTTACCGTTGTGCGCGAGTGCTATACCATAGGGCGAGTTCACGTAAAAGGGTTGCGCCAAAGCGGGGCCACTGCTCCCAGCGGTAGGATAGCGTACGTGCCCAATACCCACTGTCCCGCGTAATCTCTGCATGTGATGCTGTTGAAACACATCGCGAACTAAACCTTCTGACTTTCGCTGCGTGAACCGACCTTCGTGTGAGGTCATAATGCCAGCAGCATCTTGCCCCCGATGCTGTAAAACGGTTAATGCATCATAGATCTCGGGCGCGACATCTTTATGCCCTACTATTCCGGCTAGTCCACACATGGTTTGTTATACCTTATTGCTAATGGATCATTAAATGTTTGAAACTCGGGCATCTTGCAGCTTTGATTGGGTCCAGTTTAAGAGCGTATCTAAGTAGGGCACCAGCACAGAGTTTTGCATTGCCTGCTGCGATTGAGGCATCAAAAGTGTTAGCGCGTAACTCGCTATTAATAAGATAACAATACCCCGTACAAAACCAAACACAGAGCCCAATACACGGTCAAAAAATGAGAGGCCGACAGCGGCTAACAGCGACTTCATGAGTCGCGCAATAAGCGCTGCGACAATCAAACAGAGCGCCATTACCGTCAAGAACGCCAGCACTTGGCTGATCACGGCACTACTTACCAAGCTGCTAAAGTAAACCGCAAGGCTCGGAGAATAGCGACTCGCTATCACAAAACCAAGAATCCAACCTAATAGAGAGAGCGCCTCGCGTGTGAAGCCTCGCCACAAACTGAGACCGATAGACGCAACTAACACCGAGATGATCGTCCAGTCTACCCAAGTCATTAAAGTGGTATCAATCACTCTACCTCCTAGGGCCAGTAGCGAACAATGAGGGAGTCTACTCCGAGAGCCTGATCAATTGAGCGTTTTACCGCGACCAGAGCTTCTCGTTCGACCTTGGGACCGATATACACACGGAAACGAATACCCTCCGGCCGATCGACCTCGACAATATAGGCTTTGTAATCCATCGCTTTAAGTTGTTCAGAAACCGCTTGCGCATCGGCACGATCGGTCAGACTCATGACTTGCAAGGTGTAAGCAATGGGATAACCATTTGGGTCAAGGGCCACTTCAGCCGGCGGTTCAGAACGCACTTCTCGCTCCGTACTGATTGGCTCTACCTCAGTTTCAGCGCGCGTCAGCGCTTCGACTTGATCCGAGCTGACTTCGACCTCTGCTTCGTCTGTCAGCGCTTGCGGATTTACCGTCGCATCCTGTTCGATCTCGGGCCAATCAAAACCATCCTGAGTCATCGCTGGTAATCGCTCATAACCAGCTACTCGAGGCACATCGAGCCGCTCTGCTGGCGTTTGCAAAGATTGATCGACAAAGATAATCGGCCAAAACAAAATGGCTAAGGCACTCAACACGAGCGCCCCCACTAAACGTTGCTTCAACATTCTCTTACCACCTCTGCTCGATTATCAACCATGGCCAGTGCAACCGCCACAGTGGTGAATGAGCCCATCACGATTAGAGTATCACCATCATTGGCATCACAGATCATTGCGTTTATCGCACTGCGCACGTCGTTGAAAACATGCGACTCTGTTTGCAACTGCGCCCTAATCAGGTCGCTGACCACCTCGACTGAGGCAACCCGTTCATTCTGCTGGCCGGCCAAGTACCAAACATCAATAAACTCATTACCTTGCAACAGCATTGCCGCAATATCTTTGTCTGACATCACTGAAAATACTGCTCTACACACTGTTGCACCTGGATTGTGCTGCCGCTGATAACGCGCCAGTGCGGCCACAGAGGCGGGATTGTGCGCAACATCACAGAGCACTTTCCGGCCATCGAGCTCGATCGTCTGGCGACGACCGGACAAATCGAGACCGTGCAATGCACGTTTGACACTCTGCTCGTCTAACTCAAAACCCAGCGCCAAGACTGCCGCGATAGCGCCTGCCACATTGCTCTCGATAAAGGCTGGAGATTCGATCTCTGTTATATCGAGCGCGACACCGTCCCACGACCATTGGCCATCCCATCGTGCGCCACTGGGACCTAAGGTGACCGTGAAATCACGACCGATGGTGATCGGAATTGCGCCTATCCGTTCCAGCTCAGGGATCAATGTACTCGGCAAATTCGACTCCGCCACCACACAAGGCGACCCACAGCGGGCTACGCCGGCTTTTTCTATTGCAATCGCGTCACGGGTATCGCCCAAATAGGCCTGATGATCTAAGTCGATACTGGTAACCACGGATACCGTCGCATCAAAAATATTCACCGCGTCAAGGCGGCCACCTAAACCCACTTCAAGAAGCCACACGTCGACGTCGGATCGATCGAACAAGTATGCGGCCGCAAGAGTCGAGAATTCATAATAAGAGAGAGACACCTGCCCTCTGGCCTGCTCGATCGCCTCGAATGCGCCGATAATATCTTGGTCTGTGGCGACATGGTCGTCTATCACGATTCGCTCATTGAAGCGCAGTAAATGTGGCGAAGTAAAGACACCCGAACGCACACCCATTGTTTTCAGCAGGGCCTGCAACACACGTACGGTGGAGCCCTTACCATTCGTGCCTGCGACCGTAATGACAGGAACGCTAGGAGACAAGCGCATCACCTGCGCTACTTCTCGCACGCGATCTAAACCTAAATCAATCTCTTTGGAGTGTGCGCCTTCTAAATGCGTCAACCACGAATTAAGCGTCTTCTGAGACATCGGTCTGTAGACTAGCGTCTGCCTCCACTGAGGCCTGGTGCGATGCAACATGAGTCAATTTCGAAAGCAATCTACCCAAGGTGTCTCGTAATTGATTGCGATGCACGATCATATCAATCGCGCCATGTTCGAGTAGAAACTCGCTGCGCTGAAAGCCCGGCGGCAGTTTCTGCCGAATAGTTTGCTCGATAATATTTGGACCAGCAAAACCGGCTCTAGCATCCGGTTCGGCCACATTGATGTCGCCCAACAGAGCTAACGAGGCCGACACACCACCATAAATTGGGTCCGTCATGACCGAGATGTAGGGGACTCTCTGTTGCTTCATACGCTCGATCACGGCAGAGGTCTTTGCCATCTGCATCAGAGAGATCAAAGCTTCCTGCATTCGAGCCCCACCCGAGGCCGAAAAACACACCAGCGGACAATTGAGTTGAAGGGCTAGGCTTGCGGCTCGAGTAAACTTTTCACCGACCACAAAACCCATCGATCCGCCATGAAAATTAAATTCAAAGGCAACCGCTATCAGCGGCAGACCGTGCAGGCTTCCTTTCATTGCAACCAACGCGTCACGCTCACCGGTCGCTTTTTGGGCAACCGTTAATCGATCTTTGTAGCGCTTTTTATCTTTGAACTTGAGACGATCGACGGGCTCGATATCAGCGAAAATCTCTTCCTCACTGCCCGAATCCAGAAACAATGCTAAGCGTCTGCGAGCACCGATACGCATATGATGATCGCACTTCGGGCAGACATCACCGTTACGCTCAAGCTCTGGGCGGTATAACACGGCTTCACACTTAACGCATTTCTTCCACAGACCCTCTGGCACATTGGCACGTTTACCAGAGTTATCTTTGCGGACGCCCGCGGGTAATATCTTGTCAAGCCAGCTCATAGTGTTCCCCCCGGGTCGCAGTATACGCCTCTCTTAAGATCCATAAAAGCGTTGTCAGATACCGGCCCTAATGTCGGCTACTAATGCGATAGCCCGTGCTTGACGTTCGGAGATCGACCAGTCGGAATTCCCAAGCAGGTCAACCAGAGCACTGCCCACCACGACACCATCTGCGTTAGCGCCAATTCTATTTGCGGATTCAGCATCCTTAATTCCAAAACCCACAGCGACCGGCAGATCCGTATGCCCTTTAACAAAATTTACTTTCTCGGCCACTTCAGTAAAGTCAAGATGCCCAGCGCCAGTGACGCCCTTGAGCGACACATAGTATATAAAACCGCTCGCTTGATCGGTAATGATAGGAACGCGCTCGTCCGGCGTCGTTGGTGCGATGAGAAAAATATTGTCGATTCCAACACGCTTGAGCTCACTATTCATTGCTCCAACCTCTTCTGGAGGCAGGTCGACAGTAATAACACCATCAATTCCTGCATCAGACGCCGCTGTTGCGAATGCGCTGTGTCCCATATGCTCGATGGGGTTAGCGTACCCCATCAAGATCACGGGTGTTGACTGGTCTGTCTCACGAAAAGCGCTCACCATCGACAGACATGCCCGCAGGCTGACTTTCTGAGCCAAAGCGCGTTCATGCCCTTTCTGAATCACCGGGCCCTCAGCCATTGGATCACTGAAAGGAACACCGAGCTCAATCATATCGGCACCTGCACCGACTAGGGCGTGCATCAAATCGACCGTAACGGATGCCTCCGGATCCCCCGCAACGATATAGGGGATGAGCGCTTTACGTTGCTGCTGCTTTAACCGATCCCAGGTCGGGGCAATACGACTCAATTCAGTGCTCTCCAAATATGTCGGTGCCATCTACTTCGGCTACCGTAAAAATATCTTTATCACCCCGACCCGACAGATTCACGATGATGGTTTGGTCTGGTGTCATGGTTGCTGCCAGCTTGGCAGCATATGCTAGTGCGTGAGAAGTCTCGAGTGCCGGCATGATCCCTTCTGTTCTGGTCACTTTATGAAAAGCGGCCAGTGCTTCGTCGTCATTTGCGGTCACGTAGTTCACTCGCCCAATATCTTTCAACCAAGAGTGCTCAGGGCCGACTCCAGGGTAATCGAGTCCCGCTGACACCGAGTGGGTATGCATAATTTGACCATCTTCGTCTTGCATTAAATAAGTACGATTGCCATGCAAAACACCGGGCGTTCCCGCCGTTAAAGGTGCTGCGTGCTCATTGGTCTCGACGCCATGACCACCCGCCTCTACACCGTAAATCGCGACGCTCTCGTCTTCTAAAAAGGGGTGAAATAGACCGATAGCATTGCTGCCGCCACCGACACAAGCCACTAAGGCATCAGGCAGGCGCCCAGTCTGGCTTAGACTTTGGGCACGCGCTTCACGGCCAATCACACTTTGGAAATCTCTGACCAGCATGGGATAAGGATGAGGTCCTGCCACCGTGCCAATAATGTAAAAGGTATCGTCAACATTGGTCACCCAATCTCTCATGGCCTCATTCATGGCATCTTTAAGCGTTCGAGAGCCAGACGTCACCGATACCACGTTTGCACCTAATAATCGCATCCGGTAAACATTCAGTGCTTGGCGTCTGATATCCTCTTCGCCCATGAAGACGTGACATTCCATGCCCAATCGCGCCGCAATCGTGGCACTCGCCACCCCGTGCTGTCCGGCACCGGTCTCTGCAATGACGCGTTTTTTACCCATAAATTTGGCAAGTAGCGCCTGACCTACGGTATTGTTGACCTTATGAGCTCCGGTATGGTTGAGGTCTTCACGCTTGAAGTAGATCCGCGCACCACCGATCTCATCGGACCAACGCTCGGCTTCGTACAGGGGTGAAGGACGACCCACAAAATGAGCGAGGTAGTGATCGAACTCTCTCTGAAACTCTTTGTCGTTTTTCAACTGATGATAGAGTTTTTCTAAATCAGACAACGCAGACATAAGTGTCTCAGAGACGAACTTACCACCGTAGGGGCCAAAACGCCCATTCGCATCAGGTACCGAAGCGTACAAGCTCGGATCTAAAGGTTTGTTCATAATACATTTGCCTCATCAAATGATTTTACCGCAGCTATAAATTGTCGCAGTTTGATCGCATCTTTTACACCCGCACTGAGCTCGACGCCACTGCTGACGTCAACAGCATGTGGACGATAACGCGACAAAGCATCAGCGACGTTATCAGACGTCAAACCCCCTGCTAATATCCATGGCGTTGAGATCGCTTGGTTCATGTAGGCGGGATCAATCACGTGCCCCGTACCTCCGGGTACACCCTCAACCCAAGCATCAAAAAGCAAGGCACGCGCTTGGGGATAGTTTTTCTGGGCCAGCGCGATATCTTGTTCACTCTTCACCCGGACTGCTTTCCAGTATGGGTGGCCGAAGGCATTACAAAAGTCGTGCGACTCTTGCCCGTGATATTGAATAATGTCGGGTGCCACCGCATCGACGATAGCCTCGAGTTCTGGGATCTGCGCATCAACCACAAGTGCCACCAAAGTCACCATCGGTGGTATTGTCTCGCGAATGATTCTGGCAGTCTCAATTGTGACGGCTCTGGGACTCTTTGCATAAAACACGAGGCCAATGGCATCAGCCCCAAGATCACAGGCGACTGAGGCGTCCTCAGACGATGTTATGCCACAAATTTTGATTCGAGTAGCCAGACCAACGCTCCTTCAACAAGGGCGCAATAATAGCAGATTTAGAGGCTAGGTGTGTGATTCGCTCGGCAAGAAGGCTGGGCCAATATCGACCCGCGGTAAGCCATAGTGATCGGGGTATCGAACCTCAACCAAGTACAAACCGTCGGATACGGCAGTTGCCGCTGCCTGCGTGCGATCACGACCCAACAACAGCTCGCGGATCCAATCGATCTTTTGCGCTCGCTTACCCACTTCTGTTAGAGATCCCGCTATGTTTCGAACCATATGATGCAAGAATGCGTTGGCGGTAATCTCTAGCACGGTAAACTGCCCCATTTGACTGACGCTGACCGAGCTGACATTACGAAAAGGGGTGGGCGACTGACAGCTCGCAGCCTGAAAAGCAGAAAAATCTTGCTCGCCCACAAGCGCCTGAGCAGCACTATGCATCGCGCTGACATCTAAATGATCACGCAACCAAGTCACCTGCCCGATAAGACTCGTACTCGGCGTCGGTGCGGTGTGCCAAATATACCGATAGCGCCGCGACAAGGCCGAAAAACGTGCATGAAACTCAGACGGCACGGCCTCTGCCCAACGCACTCGAACTGTTCTGGGTAGAATGGAGTTGGTGCCAAGATACCATGCCTTCAAGCTTCTTGGGCTCGCTGACTCGAACGATACCACTTGACCTGTCGCATGAACACGCGCATCGGTTCGTCCAGCACAAGCGACTGTCACATCGGCGTGTGCAATTTCAGACAACGCCGCTTCAAGCACGCCCTGAACAGTCAGACCCGTGCCACTTTGACGCTGCCAACCGTGGTAATCCCGGCCACAATACTCGACGCACAGAGCAATCCGTGCGCCCGCATCTAACACTGTATCACTCTGCTGCACTAAAGCGTCGTCAACAGCGCTTGGGCTTCTCTGCGCTGCGCCTCATCACCCACTTGTAGCACATCTTCTAGAACCACCCGCGCAGACTCGAAATCTTCCATATCGATATAAGCTCGCGCCAAATCAAGTTTCGCCGCCGGAGCATCTTCATTCGGGGCGGCATAGGGCTCGTCTGCGGTGCTGACATCATTGTCGTCTGAGTCTGACGCTACTGCCACTTGCTCCGAGTCGAGCAACTCAGATAAATCAAGCTCATCAAGTAAGGCTGCGCTGGAGGCTTGTAAGTCAGCTTCTGAATTGTCGCGATTCAATAGGTCGTCGATATCCTCTAAATCAAACTCCGTGTCCTCAAATGATTCAGCTTCAAGTTCTAATGCGACATCTCCAGCCGCGGGTTGCTCTTGCTGTTGTCGCTGTCGTTCCTGGAGCTGGTCAAACAGTACGTCGACGTGATCACTCGATGGCGCCGCGTTGCCTGTACCAGATGTCGACGCTAGAGAGTCGTTGTGATCAGAGTCAGAATCGGTGCTAGAGTCAACCTG
>CBFHJC010000062.1:0-10515 GCA_965656045.1 Aequoribacter sp. | reverse complement strand
CAGGCCGGTCAGTCCGTCCCAATAATCCGTTCTTCCATCCCGCCATCCCGCCAGCCACTGGTCACGCTGTTGTGGCTGTACATGTGGGCAATCATATTTGCTTTTTCCGGTATTTCCGGCTCTGTAGCCGCGATCGAATACGCGGTCTGAGCAGTCTCGCTTGTGTTTCTTCATACGCTCTCCTTGCTCGGTTGGTCCGAGTGCGTTGGGGATTCAATCAGCATCGCGCTGATCACAAGGCTGAGTTAAGAAAAGCACAGGAGCGATCTGGATGTCGAACATTATTTTGATCTAAGTAGGCTGTTTTCAGAACTTGATTGCATTAGTGCCATGGTGGGTGTTTTGACCGAGGGGGGCGATCCAAAGCGCGTCTTGGCTCTGCTGACAATACGTCGATCTGACTTTGTTACGATAATGTTGCATATTGACCTCAAACTAAATTCTTTCCCGCCCCTTCAAAGGTTTTTTTAGAAACTAATTATAAATTGCTGATAATTAGATGTTTATTGTGTCGTTTTCAATTTTATTTCTATGGCCTCCCCGGAGTGACGCCCCAAAACTACTTTGACCTTAAACTAAAATTTCCGTATGGTAGATCGCGCTAACCGTCGTCTTAACCGCCTTGGCGGTGCTGTGCCTCGCATTTATTGAATACTGTGCAGGCTTACACGATGACATAAACGGAAACCCTTAGGGAGCAAGCTATGTTTCAGAAAAAGATCATCAACCGAGCCGTTGTATCGGTCATCTCGGCAGGCGCATTGGGCGCAACTGCAGCCATGACTCAAGCGCAAATGCTCGAAGAAGTGGTCGTAACTGCCACCAAGAAATCAGAGAGCATGCAAGATGTGGCGATTTCGGTTCAGGCAATGACAGGTCAATCACTGCGTGAACAGAATGTCACCAGTTTTGAAGATTATGTGATGCATTTACCCAGTGTGAACCGCGGCGGACGTGGACCTGGGCAGAACGAAATTTATATCCGCGGCGCTGCGGTCGATGCCATTAATATCACTGTTGCTGAGTCTCAAGGGTCGGCGCCTAACGTTGCTATGTATCTTGATGAGCAGCCAATTACAGCAGGCGGGCGTAATTTAGACGTCTACGTTTCAGATATGGAACGAATCGAAGTATTACCTGGGCCACAGGGCACCTTGTATGGTGCCAGTTCGCAAGCGGGTACGGTTCGACTGATTACCAATAAGCCAGTGGTCGGAGAATTCCAAGCCCGTCTGGGTGCTGAGTATTCACAGACAGCGAAGGGCGAAGACAGCAACAAAGTAGAGGCAATGATCAATATACCGCTCATAGACAACAAACTGGCGGTACGCGGTGCTTTCTACTCTGACAATCGCGGTGGTTACATCGACAATGTCGAAGGAACCTTCCAAGCCGATAACGCTGTGAATATCGCATTCCCCGGTGATAGCGTCTTTTATCCCGAAGGCACTGTGTTCGCAAATGGGACGACCGTTGGTGCAGGTGGGGTCAATATTCCTGTTGTGAAACAAGTGGCCAGTAACTCAGATACCGTAGAGGACGACTTTAACGATGTATCCTATGCGGGTGTCCGACTGGGTGTTAAGTACTTCATTAATGATGACTGGTCGGCTTTAGGGCAGTTCACCAGCCAGACGCTTAAGACTGATGGCGTATTTGACTACGATCCTGAAAAAGGCGATCTGAACGTTAGCCGCTTTAGCGAGGACTCCCTCGAAGACTCCTTTGATCAGGCAGCGTGGACGATCGAAGGACGCTTAGGAGAGCTCGATGTCATCTACACGGGAGCCTATCTTGAGAGAGAGGTGAGCGCCAAGCTTGATTACACAGGCTATACCAACATCGGTAAGTTCATCGCGGGCTACCAGTGTGAGTACCTGGTGGGCTCTTATTACCACGGACTCGATAACGGCTACACCACTGGCTATACCTGGGATCCAACCATGGGTGGTGACCCCGGTGTGATAGAGTGTGGTACGCCTGCCAATAACGCCAAAATTGACAACGAGCAGACCCGACTGACCAGTGAGTTAAGAGTCAGCGGTGAGTTCAATGATCGAACGCGCTTTCTTGCTGGTGTGTACTACGAGGACTCCGAAATTCTGCACGTGGGTAACTTTAACTACGGAGCGCCATTCGAAGCCGGTTGGGCGCCTATCGACATCAATAGCTCAGCGACGTTTGATAATTCAGAGGCCAATGCTCGTGGCTTGGTCACCGGGGCAACGCAGTTCCGGAATGATAATACTCGAACGGAAGAGCAGGTTGCGTTCTTTGGCGAAATTGCGTTTGATCTGACTGAGCAGCTGACGGTCGCGTTCTCGGCTCGCTATTATGATCTTGAGTATGGTTATACCGGTTATGGCGCATGGCGCTACGGGAACCAGCCCTTATTCGTTGATGATGCGGATCCCAGTAATGATATTCGTCCGAATCTGACGGGCGGTCGCGAATACGAAGTGAACTTTGCTGAGTTACAGCCACTTAAAACGGACGACACCATTACCAAGGTCACTGTCAGTTACGAAATGACCCCCGATGTGTTGCTGTTTGCTACGATGTCGGAAGGCTACCGTCCGGGTGGTTTCAACCGAGCCGCAGCACAGCGAGGCGGGCAGTATAGTGCCAGCTCAAACAATGTGACTGATTCCGGTTTATCCTGTGGTAGTGACGTTGCAATTAATTCCAACTCACTCACCGGTTTCCCTGGATATTGTCTGCCCTATGTCTTTGAATCTGACACCATCGATAATATGGAATTCGGTTGGAAGGCAACGCTTGACGATGGCCTACTGCGCTTAAACGGAACGGTGTATTGGATTGATTGGAAGGACATCCAGGTAAGCCAGTTCGACTCTCAGAATATTTCGGTTTTAACCGTAGTCGACAACGGCGGCGATGCTGAAATAAGAGGTGTTGAGCTCGATTTTGCCTGGGCTCTAACTGAGAACCTGACTCTTTATGGAGCCGCGTCTTACAATGACACCGAGCTCACCTCTGTAGATCCTGGATTTGCGGTTGTTGTTCAAGATGAAGGGAACCCTCTGCCTCTGACGCCTGAATTCCAAGGTAATCTGCGAGCTCGTTATACCTGGGCACTGAATAGTGGCTTAGACGCGCATTGGCAACTGAGTGGTAAATATGCCGACGAAGCACTCAATTCGATTGTTGATACGGTTGAGGAACCTAATACATACCAAGATTCCTATGCCATCTTCAATGCCTCGATTGGTGTCGATAGTCCAGAGGGTTGGGGTGCCGAGTTCTACGTCAGTAACCTGACCGATGAGCGCGCTCAGATCCACATCAACCGTCAGGATTTCATTGAGCGGACAACGACCAACAGACCTAGAACCATGGGTTTAAGAATCAGTTACGAATTCTGATAACGTCGTTATGACCAGAGTAAGGCGGGCTTTGCCCGCCTTTTTACGTAACAGCGGCATACTTTCAATGGAATCATTGCTCAGCTATCGTGAGTGCTAGATCGGAGTGGGAAATGACGGCACAGGAAGAGTCGGAACAGGCGATTGACGTCGTATTACAAGCTGTCAAAGACAGCATGAAGAATAACCAGTTTGATGCTGCCACAGAGCAACTTAAGGCTTTGCTTGAAGATGCGCCCGAAGCGTATGAGGCGTGGTATTTCTTGGGGGTATGCCATCGTTATGGTGAGTCTTTTGATGATTCGCTAGATGCTTTGGCTCGTTGTTTGAGTCTTAGGTCCGATTTTGGTCGTGCGCATCAAGAGCGTGGCCACGTATTTTTAGCTCGTGGTGAAACAGAACAAGCTGTGAAAGCTTACCTCGACGCAGTTAGACGCAATGACTCCTTAGTGGCTTCATGGCGGCAGTTGGTGTCTCTTGCCAAAACTCTCGGAGATTCGGGCTTATTGGCTGATGCCTCTGAGCAGTTTGCCAAGTTAAGCCAGTTGCCACCAGCGTTATTGGGTGTTCGAAATTTCTTGGCGGAAGGTAAGCTGTTAAAGGCGGAACAGCTTTGCCGACAGTTCCTAAAAGCTCATCCCAAACATGTTGAGGGTATGCGGCTGCTCGCTGATATCGGTGTGAAGTTGAGCATACTCGACGACGCCGAGTTTTTGCTTGAAAGTGCCTTGCTCTTCGAGCCTGACAATCAATTTGCACGATTTGATTACATCAACGTTTTGCATCAGCGTCAAAAATACGCCAAATCACTCGAGCAGGCGAAACTCTTGTATGCGTCAGACCCTAGTAGTGACCGCTATAAAACAGCGCTCGCGAATCAGCTGGTGGCCATTGGGGACTTTCCCGAAGCGCTGCGATACTACGATGAGATTGCGCAACACCAGCCTGGTAGCGCACCGATTCAGCTCTTGCGCGGGCATGCGCTAAAGACCATTGGGCAGTTGCCCGATGCTGTCAACGCGTATCAGGCTGCGTATCGAGTCCGGCCAAGCTATGGCGATGCTTATTGGAGCCTGGCAAATTTAAAGACGTATCGATTTACAGACGCAGAAATTGAAACTATGGCGCAGCAGGAGAGTGCAACCTCAACGCCCATGGATGACCGAATTCACTTCTGTTTTGCGCTGGGGAAAGCCTACGAGGATCGTGCGCAATTTGATCTTTCGGCCGACTATTACGGTCGGGGCAATGAGCTCAAACGGGTCGATACAGCCTATGACGCGAATCGTATGAGTCGACAGCTACAGCTGCAGCAAGAGCACCTTGATGCGGCCTACTTTGAGGGGCGTCGTGGCGCGGGCTGCGACAGCCAGGCGCCCATTTTTATCGTGGGTTTGCCCAGGGCGGGCTCGACGCTGTTGGAGCAGATACTGGCGTCCCACAGTCAAGTTGATGGCACCTTGGAGCTACAAAATATCCCCGCAATCGCGCATCGACTCGATGGTCGCCGCATGACCTACGAAACGCCAAAGTACCCGAAAAATTTACACGATCTGAGCGCGGATCAATGTCGACTGCTGGGAGAAGAGTATATTGCCGATACCCAAATCCATCGCGCGCATGGGCTCTATTTCATAGACAAGATGCCGAATAACTTCAGGCACATTGGGCTGATCAAAACGATTCTACCCAATGCCAAAGTGATCGATGCGCGACGGCATCCCATGGCTTGCTGCTTTAGCGGCTATAAGCAGCTGTTTGCCGAGGGACAGGAGTTCACTTACGGCTTGCAGGAAATTGGTCAGTACTACAAGGATTATGTCGAACTGATGGATCACTGGGATACCGTTCTGCCCGGATTTGTACTGCGGGTGCAATACGAAGATGTAGTGGCCAATCTTGAAACTGAGGTGCGGCGGATATTGGCGTTTTGTGAATTACCCTTCGAGACGGCCTGCGTTGAGTTCTACAACACCAAGCGTTCAGTCCGAACCCCCAGTTCCGAGCAAGTTCGGCAACCGATCTATCAATCAGGGATTGATCAGTGGCGTCACTTTGAAGCGTATTTAGATCCGCTTAAGCAGGCTCTGGGTCCCGTTCTTGACAGATATCCGATACACTCCTAGCTGATCCTGCCCAAGGGGGCCTAATGTTACAAGAAAAGCGAGCACTCAGCGGGCTCTCCCGATCAGTTGATATGCCGGTCTTTGTTTTGAGCGCGGGTTTTATGGCGATCTTTGTGATCGCCGCCTTGATCGATCTGGATTCTTTGGCGCAGTGGGTTCGATCCGGCGCGCACGTTGCCTCTGCGACCTTTGGCGGGTTCTGGCAGCTTCTGATGTTGGCGACCTTCGGCGTCGCTATCGGTATCGCGTTGAGCGGAGCAGGGCATCTTAGACTCGGTGGCACCGAACATGAGCTTTCAACCTTTAAATGGGTTGCCGTGATCATGTGCACCTTGTTAGCAGGGGGTGGGGTGTTTTGGGCGGCGGCGGAACCCATTGCGCATTTTTTGAATATGCCACCGCATTTTGATGAAGTGCCTCGATCAAGCGAAGCCGCTTCTGCAGCTTTAGCACAGAGCTTCATGCATTGGGGATTTTTGGCTTGGAGTATTCTTGGTAGTTTGTCTGCCATTACTCTGATGCATCTGCACTATCACAAAGGTCTCCCCTTAAAGCCTCGAACTCTTCTCTACCCAGTATTCGGTGAGCGCATTCTAACCGGTTTACCGGGCGGGCTCGTCGATGCCTTCTGTATTGTGGCTGTCATTGCGGGCACCGTGGGACCGATCGGCTTTTTGGGGCTACAGCTGAGCTACAGCTTAGCCGAGCTATTTGGCTGGGCAGACTCCTTATCGCTGAGATTAACGATCATTGGCTGCTTGATGGGGGTGTATACGGTATCGGCGATTACTGGCGTCACTCGCGGGATTCAGTGGCTCAGCACCATCAATGTGGTGTTGGGCTTATTACTTATGGCGTATGTCGTTGGTTTTGGCCCTACCGTGTTTATCACTGACCAATACGTTCAGTCTATCGGCGTCTACCTCACTGACTTTGTGGGTATGGCCACGTTTCGAGCAGACTCCGCTTGGCTCGAGAGCTGGACCATCTTTTTTTGGGGTTGGTTTATCGGTTATGGCCCCATGATGGCGATTTTTATCGCGAGAATTTCAAAAGGTCGGACCATAAGAGAATTGATTCTGCTTCTGAGCGTTGGTGCACCTATCGTGACCACTGTCTGGTTTACCATTATTGGTGGCGCGGGTATCGGGTTTGAGATCGAGAACCCTGGCTCAATTTCGGTTGCATTTGAAGGGTTCAACCTACCCGGAGCGCTGCTCGCTATCACCCAGCAGCTACCCAATGGTTTTGTCGTATCTTTGTTGTTTTTGGTTCTGACGACGGTATTTGTCGCAACAACGGGTGACTCGATGACCTACTCCATCGCGATGGCTATGACAGGGCACGAGCATCCTAGCACTGCCCTGAGAGTGTTTTGGGGATTGATGATGGGTATCGTGGCGATGATTTTGGTGACGATTGGGGCAGGCGGTATCAGTGCTCTGCAAAGTTTCATCGTGATCACTGGTGTACCTGTTTCGATCCTGTTACTGACTTCGCTTTGGGTCGCACCAAAGATGGTGCAGGAAATGCGCGCACAGGCTGCGAGGGTAGATGAGTAAGATATGGGTTGATGCAGATGCCTGCCCGCGACCCATGCGAGATATCATTATTAAAGTCGCGCAACGCGTCAGCATACATACCATTTTTGTTGCCAATCACCCGCTAGGCATTGTCCGCTCTAACTTCGTGTCTTTCGTTCAGGTGGGTGGTGGTTTCGACGTCGCCGATGACCACATTGTTTCGAATGTCGAGACGGGTGACTTAGTGATCACCAACGATATTCCTTTGGCCAACGATGTCATTGATGCCGGTGGTGTTGTTATCAATCTGCGTGGTGAAGAGCTCTCTAAGGCGAACATTAAGGCCCGCCTGAATATGCGAGACTTCATGGAGTCAATGCGGAGTTCCGGTGTTCAAACGGGTGGTCCACCCCCATTGTCGCAGCGTGATCGAATGACTTTTGCCAACGCACTAGACCGATTTATCGCCAAACTTTAGCGATGCTATCAGAGCGCATCTGGTGGAACAGTTTTTTTGAATTCTGTCACGTCTTTGTCATATATCTTAATCGCATAAAACAAAATCACTCGTTAAATCATCGGCTTGCCGGTGACTTGAAAATCCCTCCTGATGTCACAAAAGACCCTGCCGGTCACAGTTCTGTAGTAATTAGTCTTTAGCATAGCCCGAACTAATAGCGATCTTCACCGCAACGGGAGTGGCAAAAAGAATGGGTAACTTAGCATCGTATAGGCGCGTCATCGTTAGCGTGATACTGGCCCTCTCAGCGTTAAAGGCGGGAGCCGCCGAAGAGCTCGCTGTTCAAGCCTACGATCAAAGCGGTGCGCTCAGTGGTGTCGAGATCTCTATTAACGGCGAGGTTGCCGGTGTCACAGCTCGAGATGGCAGTGCTTTGCTTGACCTTGAGCCGGGTGGTCAAGTTGTTGCCCTACAGTTTGGCGACACCGAAAAGGTGCTTCGTTTTTCCGTTGGTGCCGGTCAGCTGACAGACTTAGTCGTGACGCTGGGTGAAAGCGGCTTTGAGCATTATCTGGATGTTTATTCACCAGTCTCAAGCGTTGCTGAAAAACGAGATGTCGCACGCGGTACGCTGGTAATTCAGGTGACCAAAGGCAGTCGTGGTGCGCCTAACCAGATTGTTATGGTGTCCGGTGCCGGTGCTGTTTCGACCAACAGTCAGGGTAGGGCTGAAATCGAGCTGGCTCGCGGGCCGGTGACGGTCAGTCTCGGAGACTCAGAAAAGACGCTGCGGGTGTTGGGCGGAGTCACGCGGTCGGTGCGATTTGAATTGCCATCAGATGAGTCTGCTGTCGATATTGCGCTACCTCAGATTGAAGAAGTGGTTGTCATGGGTGTTTTCAACCCCGCGGGCATGGAAGTGTCAGAGCGCGATACCACTAGCATCGTAGACACCATGGACAACGAGCTGTTAGTGCGATTCTCGGATGCCGACGTTGCCGCCGCTGTTGTCAGGGTTCCCGGTATTAGTGTGCAAGACGATAAATTCATATTTATCAGGGGTTTAGGTGGTCGTTACATTACTTCAACGCTGAATGGCTCGACCCTACCGAGTACCGATCCCTCGAAGCGAACCGTGCCTCTGGATTTATTTCCAAGCAGCTTTGTGAATCAGCTTGATATCAAAAAGACCTTTTTGAGTTTTATGCCCGGTGAGAGCACCGGTGGTAATTTGGTGATCAATACCAAGACGTTCCCAGATGAGCCAGGCGGCAGTGTGTCGCTGGGTTTCGGCGGTGTTGCTGGTTTGATTGGTAGCGATGTAGCGGTCGATCCAGTGGATGGTAACTTTGACTTCATCGGATGGGACGCTAATGAGCGTTCAGAGCCCGCGTCGATCAATATCATCGCTCAAGCACTGAATTTAGGGCGAGTTGAAGACACCAAGAATGGTACCAGCTTCGAGCTGAATGACAGTATCGAGGGAGAGCTCCGGCGCGTCGGAGCGGTCTTGCTGGCAGAGGATTTTGATTTAGATTTGTCGACGGCGGCACCGGATATCGACGTTGGTGCGGACTACGGCGACCTGTTTTATTTTGGCGAGCACGAAGTAGGGTATTTCGCTGCCGTCAATTTCTCAAATTCGTGGACACATCGCGACAATGGTGTTCGTAACAGCTATACGCCAACGGGTGAAATCCTTGATAACTTTGTTTATCAGAGCGTTAAAAACGAAATCGAGGCGAGTGGTCTGCTCGCGATCGGTTGGAACTTTGGCGATACCACATTAGAGAGCAATACGCTGGTCTCTCGTGTGACCGAGAGTAGTGTCGAGCGGTCGATAGGTGAGGAGGGCGATGAGCGCCAAGCCGTCTATCGACAAAGCATCGAGTGGGTGGAGCGGCAGTTCATTTCACAGCAGATCGTGGGGTCGCATTCGCTGAATGACTCAGGGTCTTTCTTCCTAGACTGGCAGTTCACGGGTAGCCAAGCACGCCGTGATGCTCCGGCAAGACGAGAGTCAGAGTTCCGTGCTTCTCAGTCTCAGACCAGTGCTGAGTCTTTGAAAGCCGGATTCGACTTCGACCAACTTAACGATAATCAGAGCGTCGCATTGAACGGCTTCTTCGTAGAGCCCGGCGTCGTATTTAAACGCTACGACGAATTGACCGACGAAAATCTGGACGCGAGCTTCGATTTTACGTGGGATTTATTCGACGATGGCAACGCTTTTTCAACGCTCAAGTTTGGCTTTGGGCAGATTATGAGAGAGCGTGACTCTGAATCTAAAACCTATGGTTTTAATATCAACCAGGCGAGAGATGATCTTCTAAACACAGACAACCTGCTGATCTCAGAGGTTATTTTTGCGGGCGTTGACCCCGAGACCGATACGATTTCGGACAACCCCAACGACGGTTTCACTTTCGTTGATAAAACGCTCGCTAGCGACAGCTACGATGCTGAGCTCGACTACAGTAGCGCCTATATCTCTTTGGATCACACGTTTAACTCATCGTGGCAGGTATTGTTGGGTGCGCGTTATGAAGTCTACGAGCAAACGACGGAAACGTTCTCGTTGCAGGGCACTCAGGATGCGGTTGAGTCGCGAATCGATGAGAGCTCTGTTCTGCCAGGCTTTGGGGTGAATTGGTTCATTAATGATTCCCACCAGCTGCGCTTTGCCGTGTCTGAAACTGTGGCGCGTCCTGACTTTAAAGAGGCCGCTAATGCGACCTTCTACGATACCGAGTTTAACTTCCGGGTGCGCGGTAATCCCTTCTTGGAAATCTCATCCATTCTTAACGCAGACCTGCGTTGGGAGTGGTATTTCGATGAGCAGGATAGCTTATCGGTAGCGCTATTCTACAAAGACTTCGACAAGCCCATCGAGCGTGTTGTGCAGCCCGCGTCGGGTACTGCTGGAAACTCGAGAACCTTTACCAACTCAGATAGCGCAGAGCTATACGGTTTCGAAATCGAGGGCCGAAAAGAATTTATGTTGGGAGACGACTACGACG
>CBFHJC010000061.1:0-10526 GCA_965656045.1 Aequoribacter sp. | reverse complement strand
TCAATACCCCTTCTCGGAGACCATTCGCGTTCGATTTCGTGATACCGATTCGCAGGGGCATCTCTATTTTGCGAATTACCTCGTTTATGCGGATGAACTCACCGGGTTTTATATGGACCAACTTGGGTTTAAAGCGGCAACGCCAGATCAGGCGCCATGTTACGTCTTCACGGTCAATGTTCAGTGCGATTATCATGATGAAATTGCAGCGAACGGCTTGGTTCGAGGCTTTGTTCGCTATAACCGTCTGGGCAGAAGCAGTGCTGAAGTGGCATTTCTGTTGCAGAGTGATTCCGATAGCCGGGTCTTGGCGTCAGGCAAGATCACGCAGGTCTTTGTTGATCCTGCCACTAGGCAGTCGATCCCGATTCCAGATTTTTTTCGAACTAATATTCTTGCGCGACAGCCCGAACTGGTTGATCCAGAGTGAGCCAGACGTCGTTCTGCCGTGTCGGTACCGATGGAACATACTGTGAACGCTAGTCAGACGCGATTTTTTCTGCCTGAGTGGCATGAGCAGTGGGGCGTGATGATTGCTTGGCCTCATCACAGTACCGATTGGGTCGATAATTTAGAGGCCGCTGAACAGTGCTATGTCGAGCTGGTCGGTGCGATTGTAGGGTTCGAAAAGGTGCTGTTACTGTGCCAAGACGCCGCACATCGGCAGTGGATTGAAACTCGACTCACCCAAGCCTCCATCGCGTTGTCATCGATCGTATTCGTCGAGATACCCTATGACGATACATGGGCGCGAGATTTCGGTTTTATCACGATGACTACCGACACCGGCTTGCGATTACTCGATTTCGAATTTACCGCATGGGGCGGTAAGTTTGCTGCCTCTCAAGATAACGGTATCAATCAAATTTTGTTTCAGCAGAGCTTGCTGGCACATTGTGCTACGGAATCGCACGACTGGGTGCTCGAAGGTGGGAGTATCGAGACTGACGGCCGCGGCACTTTGTTAACAACGCGGCGCTGTTTACTGAACCCGAATCGCAATCCAGACCTGAGTGAATCCGAACTAGAGGAACGATTGAAGCAAGCACTCGGCGTATCGCGAGTGCTCTGGCTCAATCATGGCTATCTCGAAGGCGATGATACCGACGCCCACATCGATACACTGGCACGATTTGTGAATCCAACCACGCTGGTGCATCTGTCTTGTAGCGATCCGGCAGACTCGCATTTCACTGAATTGCAGGCGATGACGAAAGAGCTGGCTCAGTTGACCCAGCCCGATGGATCACCGTATACACTCGTTGCGATCGATATTCCCCCTCCCATCTATCGCGAGAGGCGCAGACTTGGGGCCAGCTATGTAAATTTTCTGATGATCAATGACGCCATTCTAGTGCCTGTCTACGGTCATTCAGAATCTGACCAAGCAGCATTACAAGCGATTCAGTTGGCATGTCCTGATCGAAGCGTCGTGCCAATAAATTGCTTGCCATTGATCGAGCAGAATGGCAGTTTGCATTGCGTGACGATGCAAATACCAAAAGGGGTGATAACGGGTGACGCGTGAATTAAAAGTCGGTGTGGTGCAACATGCGAACACGGGGCAGTACCGGCTTGATATTGAGGCGAGTGAAGCGGGAATTCGCCGTGCTGCCGCTCAGGGTGCCCAGCTGATTATGCTGCAAGAGCTGCATACGGGGCTCTATTTTTGCCAAACTGAAAATCCTGATTACTTTGATCTTGCTGAGACTATTCCGGGTCCAAGTACCGATACCTTTGGCCAACTGGCCGTGGAACTCGGAGTTGTCATTGTCTGCTCCTTATTTGAACGCCGTGCGGCCGGTCTATATCACAACACAGCAGTTGTGCTAGATACCGATGGTTCGATCGCGGGATGCTACCGAAAAATGCATATCCCAGACGATCCAGGCTACTACGAAAAGTTTTATTTCACCCCAGGAGATCTGGGTTTCACACCAGTGAAAACTTCCTTGGCCACCCTGGGGGTGCTGGTGTGTTGGGATCAGTGGTATCCCGAAGCGGCTCGATTGATGGCCTTAGCGGGAGCTGAGATGTTGCTCTATCCCACCGCAATTGGCTGGAATCCCGCAGATAGTGCTGCCGAGCAGCAACGCCAGCGCGACGCGTGGATTACCATTCAAAGGAGTCATGCGATTGCCAATAATCTGCCGGTCTTAACCGCCAACCGGGTGGGGTTTGAAGCTGATCCTAGCGGACAAACAGAAGGGAGTTTATTTTGGGGTTCCAGCATGATTGTGGGATGTCAGGGAGAAGTTTTAGCACAAACTGACGATCGCTCTGCGACCGAGTTAGTAGCGACTCTAGATCTCGATCAGACCGAGCAAGTGCGCCGCTGGTGGCCTTATTTTCGCGATCGGCGCATTGATGCCTATCACGACTTGACCAAGCGATTTCGAGATTAGGACGAGGGGTTTGGTATGGCGCGCTACGAACTCTCAACGGGTCTGATTCTCGAGGCACCTGAGATACAGTGTTTAACCACCGATGATCATCGTCCCTATTATCTTGTGGCCAGTGGTCCGGCGCGGCTAATCTGGGAGGGCGCCACGTTGGCTGGTCAGGGTTTCGAGCAGCATCCGCATGGCTTTAGTGCGCCAATCGGTGAACCTAGTGGGTTACCTCAGTCTTCTTGGATTACTGCGAGGGGGTCGGATTTGGAAGCTGCAGGTCTTGCGACTGGCGCCAGGCTGGATTGGCGATACGACACCGGGGTTACTCTAAGTGCTGAGCTTGTTGGTGTGACACGATCAGACGAGGGCGCCTTGTTGGTTCTGTCGCTCACTGACTGTCAGGTGCTGGGTCCCAGTGGCGAACTCCTCTGCGACCCCGCCTGGGGTGCTTTTGATCTGGCGCTGATGACCCACTGCCGCGCCCTCGGATGACGAACTTGGATGAATTACGGAAGGAGCGCACGTGACTAAGGCGACCCCACTTTGGATGCCCACTGAAGCACAACGAGCTGAGACTCTGATGGCGGGTTTTACCGATTACGTGCGTGATCACTCTGGTTTTGAGGGCACGGATTATCGAGCGCTGCATCAGTGGTCGGTTGATTCCAAAGCGGACTTTTGGCGCAGTATCTGGCACTACTGCGGTGTGGTATCGGCTCAGCCGCCAACTCAGACGCTAGACCATGAACAGGCTTTTCCTGGCGCCCAATGGTTCGCGGGTGCGAGGCTCAATTTTGCCGAAAATTGTTTGAAGGGCGGTTCAGATCAGCTCGCGATCATTGAGTTGTTAGAGAACGGTCGTCGCTGTCAGCTGACGTTTGCTGAGCTCCGGCAACGGGTTGCGTCGGTGCGCTCATTTCTTGTGGCGCACGGTGTTGGTAAAGGAGACACCGTAGCCGGAATGATGCCCAATATCAGCGATACGGTTGTGGCGATGCTGGCAACTGCGAGTGTCGGAGCCGTGTGGTCGAGCTGCTCTCCTGATTTTGGCACCGAAGGTGCGCTTGATCGATTTGGTCAGATTAACCCCGTCGTGCTGTTTACTTGTGATGGGTATTATTATTCCGGTAAGCGGTTCTCTATTGGTGCCCGAGTCCGCCAAATTGTGGATCAGTTGCCTTCGCTCAAGGCGGTGGTGGTCAGTGATTTGTTGGGCGAGATCGACTCCGGTCTCGAGCAGGGTCATGCCTTCACCGATGTCCTTGATGCATTCCCAGATGCGCCGTTAGAGTACACCCAAGTAGATTTCCACCATCCGCTCTATATTCTTTACTCCTCTGGCACCACGGGTAAACCCAAATGCATTGTTCACAGTGTCGGCGGTACTCTGCTTCAGCATTTTAAAGAGCACCAGCTGCATAGCGATCTGCGAGCTGGCGATCGCTTGTTCTTTTATACCACCTGCGGTTGGATGATGTGGAACTGGTTAGTGAGTGGCTTGGCGAGTAATGCAACAGTGGTACTCTACGATGGTGCTCCTATCTACCCGACTGCCAGCGCTTTGTTTGAGCGAATCATGAGCGAATCGGTGACCGCGTTTGGTGCGAGCGCGCGCTTCATAGCGGCTCTGCAGCAGGAAGAGTTTGTGGCTCGACCAGAACAGGTCGACACACTCAGAATTATGCTCTCCACTGGATCGCCGCTGGCGCACGAGAGCTTCGAGTACGTGTACCGCTCGATAAAATCGGATTTTTGTTTGGCGTCGATTTGTGGCGGCACAGATATTGTGAGCAGTTTCGTGCTTGGTAATCCAACCCTGCCGGTCTACGCTGGCCAAATTCAATGTGCTGGTTTGGGAATGGATGTCCAGGTTTGGGATGATACCGGCGCTCGACTGCAGCACCAAAAGGGAGAATTAGTGTGTGCGAGTCCCTTTCCAAGCGCACCAATAGGGTTTTGGAATGACGTCGACGGGACTCGTTATCACGAGGCCTATTTTGCTCGTTTTCCAGGCGTCTGGGCGCATGGTGATTTCGCTGAAGAAACCCCAGAAGGAGGGTTCATCATTCACGGCCGGTCAGATGCCGTCCTCAATCCGGGTGGGGTTCGCATTGGCACTGCCGAAATTTATCGGCAAGTAGAAATGATTCCTGAAGTACTCGAAAGTGTGTGTGTGGGCCAGGTGGTGGGTGATGACGTGCGGGTCATCTTGTTTGTCGTCATGCAGCCAGGACAGGTTTTGACGGAGGCGATCGTGACCAAAATCAAGACGCAAATTCGCCAGGGTGCATCGCCTCGCCACGTACCGGCGGTCATTCAAGCGATGCCCGATATCCCTAAAACACGCAGCGGCAAGATTGCCGAAATTCCGGTGCGTAAAGCGATCCATGGTGAGCCCATTGGCAACACCGAGGCACTCACAAATCCAGAGGCCTTAACGCTCTTTTACCGCTGTCTTGATACCCATTCAGGCTGAAGAGTGACTGCGCTGTATCCTCTATCGCAATTTCACCCCTACATGACTCCTGTGGTCTCCGCTGTGGCCGCCAGAACGGGGTCATGGCTGCACGTTGATGCCAGCTCAGGGCGGCAAAGCGCAGAGATATTACCTTTTTCGATCCGCATGCTTTATCCTTGCTGCCCAAAAACTGGGCCGGCTATGATCTTGCGGTTCAATCACGCATCAATTGCTAGGATATCGCCATGACGAGCTTGCTCGGTGTTTTATTACTCCCTCTGATAGCGTATCTATTATCTACTCGTCGGTCTGCCATTCGCTGGTCCACGGTGGTGGTCGCATTTCTGATTCAAGCCAGTATTGGGGGCTTCGTTCTGTTTGTCCCATGGGGTAAGCAGCTGCTTGCATCAATTGCCGTGGGCGTTGGTGAGCTGCTTAGCTATTCTCGCGTCGGCATCGAGTTTTTGTTTGGTAACTTAATCAACAGTAACGAAATTGGCTTTGTCTTTGCTCTAAGCGTATTACCCGTTGTGGTCTTTTTCTCCTCACTGATCGCTGTGCTCTACCACGTTGGTGTGATGCGCTGGATTATTAAGTTTATCGGCGGTGGTTTGCGTCGCGCGCTAGGTACCAGTCATTCCGAATCGCTGTCGGCTGCGGCCAACGTGTTTGTGGGACAAGCCGAAGCGCCTTTGGTGGCCAAGCCTTATATTCCTGGAATGACACAGTCAGAACTGTTTGCCGTTATGGTTGGGGGCATGGCCTCGATAGCTGGTTCGGTGATGGCGGGATACGTGGCGCTTGGTATTCCACTCGAGTATCTGTTGGCCGCGAGTTTCATGGCTGCCCCCGGGGCGCTCATGATGGCTAAGCTAATTGTCCCAGAGACGAGCACGCCAATTGAGCCAGGCAGTGCAGAGGATACGACCGATGAGCGGTATGTGAATGTATTTGATGCTGCAGCCTCTGGCGCGATGTCGGGGATGCAAATGGCACTGGCAATCGGTGCGATGCTGCTCGCGTTTATTGCTCTGATTGCCCTTGCTAACGGAATATTGGGGGGCGTTGGGCAGTGGTTTGGGATTGAGAATTTAAGTATTGAGCAGATTCTTGGTTTGATCTTCCAACCCATTGCATACGCCTTGGGTGTGAGCTGGGACGAAGCACAGCTTGCGGGCAGTTTGATTGGGCAAAAGTTGGTTCTGAACGAGTTTGTTGCTTATGTCTCATTCGTTGAAGTATCGGGTCAGATGTCAGAGCTGTCACAGGCGATTGTGATTTTTGCGCTGTGTGGTTTTGCAAACTTTTCCTCAATCGCTATTTTGCTTGGTGGGCTTGGCTCGGTTGCCCCCAATCGTCGTGATGATATCTCGAGACTCGGGCTCAGAGCCTTGCTTGCAGCGACTCTCGCAAACTTGATGAGTGCTGCGCTGGCTGGTTTCTTTTTGGCACTCGCGCAATAGGGTTTGCAGGTATGACTATGACACCAAATGATTTGGAATTACCGGTTATAGAGTACGGTGCGGAGGGATGCGATGCTGACTTTGTGGCATCCCTTAAGCAGTTTGGCTTTGCTGCGTTTTCCAATCATCCACTCGATTTGGCACTTATTCAAAAGATTTATACTGAGTGGCGCGATTTTTTTGCTTCCGAGCAAAAACATGGGTTTGTGTTTGATCGGGAGCGGCAAGATGGCTATTTTTCGCTAGAGCAAGCCGAGCATGCGAAAGGGCAGGCACTCCGAGATTATAAAGAGTACTTTCATTATTACCCTTGGGGACGCTGTCCCAGTGAGCTGGTGAATGATGTCCGTGAGTACTATCAACAGGCGTTTGAGTTCGCGCAGACACTGCTTGGCTGGGTTGAGCGTTATTCGCCTCTGAGTATTTCACGGCACTACAGTGAGCCCTTGCAGTCTATGATTCGGGCAAGTGAACAATCATTACTGCGGATCCTGCACTATCCACCGATGTCACCCGAGCAAGATACGCTTCCTAGAGCAGCGCCACATGAAGACATCAATTTTCTAACTATTTTGCCTGCCGCCGACGGGCCGGGTCTTGAAATACTGTCACAAAAGGGCGAATGGATTACTGTTCCGAGCCGATCTGATCAGGTATTGATCAATATTGGCGATATGCTTCAGGAAGTGTCGGGGGGGTACTTTCCCTCTACGACGCACCGAGTGGCGACACCTTCAGGACTCGATTTGAGCCGCGGTCGAATGTCGCTGCCGCTCTTTTTGCACCCGCGTCCTGAGGTGGTTCTGTCTGCGCGGTATACCGCCAAAACCTATCTTGCTGAGCGACTGCAGGAGTTGGGTGTTATTTAGCGATTGGTCCGCTGGCAATAGTCTGAGACCGCTGCACTCGCTGAGCGGAGTGGCAGAGGCTAATGTGCTCTGCTTGCGCTACACGAATAGGGTGCTACTCGTCACTCGCTGACACAATTCGGGGGAATCGTATGCATTTAGCTGATCATATTTTAAAGCTAGAGGCGGCTTTGAATCGTCAATTAGCCGCAATGAGCTTTAGCGCCCCGGTATCGCATGTCTATAATCCCCTGCTGTATGCCGACACCCCTCATCAAGACTATGTCCGGCGGTATGCGCGCCCTCGGCCAAAGGCACTCTTGTTGGGAATGAATCCCGGTCCATTTGGAATGGCACAAACGGGGGTTCCCTTTGGTGAAGTCTCATCGGTTAAAACATGGTTGGCAATCGATCAGCCAGTGGGTCAGCCTGAGCGTGTGCATCCGAAACGTCCGATACAGGGTTTTCAATGCACCCGCAGCGAAGTTTCGGGGCAGCGGCTGTGGACTTGGGCGCGGCAGCGGTGGGGTCAGCCCGAGCGTTTTTTTGATGACTGCTACGTCCATAACTTTTGCCCACTTATTTTTATGGCGGACAGCGGGCGGAACATAACGCCCGACAAGCTCGTTAAGGACGAACGAGAAGCGGTTTATGGTGCTTGTGAGGCCTCGCTGGCTGACTTGGTCTCGTTGCTGCAGCCCGAATGCGTCGTGGCAGTGGGGGTGTTTGCAGAGGCACGCGCGCGAAGCAGTTGTGCAGATATCCCCGTGCACAAAATGCCGCATCCGAGCCCTGCGAGCCCGGCTGCAAACCGAGGTTGGAGTGATCTTGCCAACGCGGTTTTCGACGAACTTGGCATCGGTGAGCGACCCTAGGCTGGCGCGGTGCTTGGCCCCCTGCCTCCTATCATCTGGCATAGGTGCTTGGGTGCATAGGTGCATAGGTGCATAGGTGCATAGGTGCACGGGTGCATGGGTGCATACCCAGGGTGAGCTTTGATTTGGTCAACCCCTCACCTACGCAGCGGCCCCATCACTTCCTACCGCGGTTGCGCAGTCTCAGAACCTGATCTATATTCACAAAGGTGTTTCAACTTAGTGACATGAGACGATAAAAATGACGGAGTCCGACGTAGATATCATCATTAAGAATGCGACCATTTTTAATAACGGCGACCTCGCGATTGTTGAAAGCTTAGCCATTCATGAGGGCAAAGTCGTTGCCCGCGGTGCTGCTGCAGATTGTTTAAGGTCTGAGCATGTGATCG
Source organism: Aequoribacter sp. (assembly GCA_965656045.1). Classification (GTDB taxonomy): domain Bacteria; phylum Pseudomonadota; class Gammaproteobacteria; order Pseudomonadales; family Halieaceae; genus Aequoribacter. Next base: position 2,097 of record CBFHJC010000061.1, on the reverse strand, counting down.
ATGGCACCGGTAAATGGCTGATGCCTGGGTTGTTTGATATACACACTCATTACGATCTTGAGCTCGAGGTGGCGCCTGAGCTGCCTGAGTCGACGCGACATGGCACGACCACGGTTGTGATTGCGAATTGTAGTTTAGGGCTTGCTTTTGGTAATCAACGAGATGGAACCAACGACCCAATAGTGAGTTGCTATGCCCGGGTTGAGAATATTCCCAAGCAAGTCTTGAAGCAGTGCGCCGACAAAGTTAACTGGTCGACGCCTGACGAGTATCTGTCTCATTTGGATCAGCTCAACTTGGGTCCGAATGTGATACCTCTGCTACCACATTCTATGTTGCGCATCGATGCGATGGGTTTTGAGGCGAGCATTACGCGCGATCCAACCGATGCTGAATTGCAGTCTATGACGGCGACTCTACGCAGTGCACTCGACATTGGTTACTCTGGTTTTTCTACCGATGCTTTGCCGTTTCATTACCTGGCGGCTCAGCCTCATGTCGAGAAAACCATCCCAACACAATTTGCGAAATATCGAGAACTTAAGGCTCTGACTCAAGTGGTCCGAGAGAATGACGCTGTTTGGCAAGCCACCCCCCCCAAAGACAGCATCTTGGGTACCTTAAAAACCTTTCTGCTGACCAGTGGCCGATTGCATGGGAAGCCTCTCAAAACCACCGTCGTGGCAGCGATGGATTTTGCGCATAACAAGCGATTATCCAAAATGGCGGTTCTGCTGGTAAGGCTCTTGAACTCAAGTTTTGTTAAAGGACGTTTTTACATGCAGGCACTCGGTGCTCCCTTCAGAACGTGGGCCGATGGCGCAATCACGCCAATCGCTGAAGAGATCCCTGAGTTAAGACGTTTAAATGAGACAGATTTAGAAGATCGATTGGCGCGGCAGCGTATTTTAGACGACCCCCTGTACAGAGCAGAGTTCAAAGCGATGTGGCTTCGCGGCAAAAGTGGCATCAGTTTGGCGCGACTTAAGCGGTTAATGAAGGCCGAAGACTACGCACTAGATCGTAACTTGAGCAGTATGACGATCGAGCGGTGCCCGGTATCGAGCTGGATTGGGCTTACTTTTCAGGAAGTGATGGATCGCGTCCAGGCGTATCGAGCGGGGCGTCTATCAGATATTCAGGACCATGAGAGAGAGATCCTCGATAGTGACTTCAGCGCAGTGTATGACGAAGCCGATTTAGTTCTACAACTCTTGAGAAGCTTTGATACGGATTTAACCTGGTTTATTACCACAGCGAATAATGATCCCAAGCGGGTTCGCGAATTAATTATGGATCCGCAGCTTTTGCCTGGATTTAACGATAGCGGCGCCCATCTCACCAACATGGCGTTTTACGACGTTAATTTACGGAGTTTAAAACTGGCAGCGCTTGGTGGTGAAGCGGATGTCAGTTATATGGTTAAGCGTTTGACCAAAGATGCCGCAGATGTGTTTGGCGTTAAAGCCGGCACTATTTATGAGGGCGACGCTGCAGACTTAATTCTGATCGACCCCGAGAAACTAAAGAATTACGATGGCGAGGCGAGCGTTCATCGACGGTTCCGCAAGGAATTTAATCATGAACAGCTGGTGAATCGATCGAACGGTGTCGTCGAGACCGTCATTATTGGGGGGCAAATTGCTTGGCAAGACGAGCAGCCCAGTGCCGATTTGGGTCAGCGCCCAATGGGTCGGCTGTTGCGGCGTGTTGGCGCAGCAGCCTGATTAGGCTCATTGATTCGATGATCTCTTTGATGCAGTGCTGCTTGATGAGCCTCCGAGTCAAGCCAGTTTCGTAGTGGCGTTAGGCCACGCTTAATTCGATTCAAGCCAATCCGATTCAAGCCAACCCCATTCACTCCAAGCGAGTTGATTAATCTATCGATACCTTGATTGCATCTACCGATCGAAGTGCCTTCACACGCGCTTCATCGGTGCTTGGTGCTAGCGCTAAAGCAACCCCCATGCGACGTTGACCTTGCACCTCTGGCTTGCCGAATAAACGAAGATCCGTATCGGCTTCCGATAAGGCGGTACCCAGTCCACTAAATCGAACTTGGCTTGAGTTGCCCTCGACCAAAATCACGGCAGAAGC
>CBFHJC010000060.1:0-10563 GCA_965656045.1 Aequoribacter sp. | reverse complement strand
TCAATGCATACCTCTGAATACACCATGAAAGAGGGCGTCCTGTACGACTTGGCTGGTAAAACGGCCCATCACGATCGCCGCGAGCGCACGGTGACACGCATGCAGCAGATGTATCACGTTGATCTTGAGCAGGCTGGCCGAGTGTTTGATTCGGCAGAACAATTGCTGGCGCAGATAGGCTTGTATGAGCGCGATGAACAAGCTCGGGAGTATCTTGAGTGGGCGGCAGGGTTGCATGAAATTGGTTTAGCGATCGCCCACGGCGGGCACCAAAAGTTTGGGGCTTGGCTGGTACAAAACTCAGATATGCCAGGCTTCACTCGCCGAGAGCAGGCCACTCTGAGCTTTCTAATCCAGAATCAACGGAAATCCATTGCCCGAAGCACGAGTGACTATGGCATCACTGAAGACTGGATGCTAGTGGTGATATTCCGATTGGCCGTCTTATTCAACCGCAGCAGGGTATTGGTCAAAACGCCAAAAATAGGCATCAAACTCAGATCAAAATCTTTGCGAGTCACACTGCCGTCTGTCTGGCTTAATGAGCACCCCTTAACGCATTTCGATTTAGAGCGTGAGGCGACCTATTGGAAATCAGTCGGCATTCAAATGAGTCTCATTGAAAGTTGAGCAATACTCCGACCGCTTCACAGCCGCGCTGCGATCGTTAAACGCTCGCAATTTATCGCGGATCGGCCTCGGCTTATCGTATCGCGCTAGGCATAGCTGCGCCTTGCCTATAAAGTCGGGTTTTACGATTTCCCTTCGGACCTTATTATGCGATCACTTTGGTTGAAAAGACTCTCTCCTATCCTAGTCATCTTGGCAGCGATCGGAATCTTCAGCGCACTTCAAGCGAACAAGCCGGAACCCGACAAACAGGAGCCCGCAGCCAGAGTTTTGCAAGTCTATACCGAGCCAGCATCGATAGAGACCACCCTATTTGATGTCAGCACACAAGGCGAGGTCAAAGCTCGCACCAATATCAACTTGAGCGCTCAGGTCGCTGGTCGCATCGAATGGGTATCCGATCAGTTCATTTCAGGAGGTTCAATTGCTGCCGGCGACCCGATACTGAAAATCGAGTCGATTGACTATGAACTTGCTGTGAACCAAGCCCAAGCCGCTCTCGCCAATGCGCAAGTCGTGCTCGAGAAAGCCGTCGCTGATGCAAACGTTGCTAAACAACAGCTTGCCGGTGTGCCAAATCCATCACCTCTCGCACTGAAGATACCCCAAGTTAATGAAGCTAAGGCCAACCTAAAAGGCGCTCAGGCTGCACTCCAACGCGCTGAGCTGAATCAAAAACGCACTTCAATCACTTTGCCTTACAACGCGCGTATCACCGAAACTTCGGTTCAAGTTGGTCAATATATTGCTCCGGGGCAAACATTGGGACGCGCCATAAGCACTGAGTTGGTGTTTCTTCGTCTTCCCCTTAAGCAAGAGGAACTAAAAGCCCTAGGTCTTCCGATCGGCTACTCTGCCAAAGCCGGCAACGAGGCTCCAACAGTACTGTTATCACGAGAGATCAGCGGGACTATGTATCAGTGGGAGGCCACATTAACTCACATAGAGTCCATCATTGATCCTGTCTCAAGAATGGTCCACGCGATCGTGCAAAAAATCGAACCCTACGCTCCACACAACGCGAATCAAGGGATGCCTCTGGCCGTTGGCTTCTATGTCGACGCCCTGATCCGAGGTGGAGAGCCAAAAGACATGATCGCCATACCCAGAAACGCTCTGCGCCCTGGTAACCGGGTGTTCACTATTCAAGACGGTCGTTTAGCTGTGGCCCAAGTCACCGTCGCTCACAGTAACCAAGAAAAAGCTTATATCGCAACGGGTCTTAACGCCGGCGATCACGTGATTATTTCACCGATCAGAAACCCAGTTGAAGGTATGGCAATTCGCTCTATTGATTCGGGTGCCCCGATCTCAGAGGAGTCGGCTCTATGAGAAGCCTGATCAGTTGGTTTGCAAAAAATCCAATCGCAGCAAACCTGCTCATGGTAGGCATCCTTGTTGCCGGCTTGCTCGGCTTTAACAATATGGAACGTGAAGTGTTCCCCGTTGTTAAAGTCAATCAAGTCATGGTCGACGTCGTCTGGCCAGGCGCTAGCGCACAGGATGTCGAAGAGCAAATCATTACTCGAATCGAGGAGTCTCTCGAGGATCTTGACAGCGTTAATCGCATTTATGCCACTGCCTACGAGGGCTTCGCAAATGTGCGGGTGGCCACCTATCCCTACGTTGATATCGAAACCTTCGTCAACGATGTCAAAAATGCTGTTGACACTATCACCTCCTTCCCACGCGATATCGAAAACCCTCAAGTAAAACGGCTTGAATTTAGAGAGGAAATGATTCGGGTGGCTCTTTTCGGAGACCGGACCGAACGCGAGTTGACGCGCCTGGCAGAGGATCTGCGCCAGGAGCTCGCCGCCCTACCCTATACCTCGCTGGTCGACTTATTTGGTGCTCGGAACGAAGAAGTGACTATCGAAGTCTCTGAGATGGCATTGCGTCGCTACAATATGACTTTCTCGGACGTCGCGAATGCCATTCGATCCTCATCGATCAATAGCTCGTCAGGCAGCCTCAGAACGGAAGTGGGTACTTTTAGTATCAAAACCCGAAATCTAGCGGATAACGCTGAGGATTTCGGTCGCATCGTAATACGTCAGACCGATGATTTCGGTACCGTCACAGTCGCCGATGTCGCACAGATCATCGACGGCTTTGAAGAGAATGAATTGCTCGCAACCGTTAACGGTAAACCAACCGTACTGCTGCAGGTGATGGCGACTGAAAAAATGCAGGTGGTTAAAGCCAGTGATGCAGTTACTGAGTGGGTTGAGATGCGTCGTAAGTCCCTGCCGGAAGGTATGGATCTCATGATTTGGTTCGATACGGCTGAAATCTATAAGTCTCGTATGGATACTATCGGCACATCGGCCTACCTCGGACTCGTATTGGTATTTTTAATCCTCATCGCATCATTGCGACCCAGGGTTGCACTGTGGGTGACGGCTGGGATCGCGGTGAGTTTCATGGGCACTTTTGCACTACTCCCCTCTAGCGATGTGTCATTCAACGTCATTTCTACTTTTGCGTTCTTATTGGTTTTGGGCATAGTGGTGGATGATGCCATCGTCGTCGGCGAGAGCATCCACGCCCACGCGGAGCTGAGTGGGGGCGGTGAAAATGCCGCGGTAGAGGGTACCAATGCCGTTGCCAAACCCGTTATTTTCGCAGTGTTAACTACGATCTTAGCGTTTGCGCCCTGGTTCTTTATTTCTGGTGAAACGGCTCAAATCACCCGTCAGCTATCGATCGTCATTACCCTAGCCTTAACTTTCAGCTTACTCGAAGTCTTCCTAATACTGCCGGCTCACTTGCGCAATCTAAAACCGCGCGACACCACCAAACTGTTCGCCAAGTATCAAACGAAAATTGAGCATGGCATTGTCGCCTTTGCACAGGGACCTTACCGCCGCCTAATCACCTGGGCGATACACTATCGATATCTCACCCTGTCGTTTTTTGTCGGCCTCTTTATTGTGAGTATCGGTGTTTTCAGCAGTGGATGGGTGAAGTTCTACTTTATGCCCCAAGTCGAAAATGAGCAGATCGTAGTGAGTGTCGATCTACCTGCCGGCACGCCGTGGGAGCGCTCTTTGCAAGTGCTAGAGCAGTTGCAAGATGCCGAACGCCGACTCATTAGTGAAGTCGAGGCAGAAGGCCGCCTAAACGGCGAAACAGTCCAGCTTATTGAAGGGTGGTATACACGTTCACGTTGGGACAATGTGCTGGCAATTATTCGCCTCGCACCACCCGAAACACGCGCCCTATCAGCACAACAAACCGCAGAGCGCTTTCAAGAATTGATCGGGGATATTCCCGATGCAGAGGCAATTTCGGTTAATTACACACTCAACGATGGTGTACCTCGTGTCACTTATCTATTGCAGGGTAACGATCTGGTCAGTTTACGGGCCGCAAGTCTCGAAATTCAGCAAGCGCTCAGAGGCTACCAAGATGCCTTCTTTATTCGCGATAGCCAAAGAGGTGAGCGCGAAGAGATTCTCTTAGAGCTCAAGCCGGGCGCCACCCAAATGGGGCTAACTCTGGGCGAAATCTCCCGCCAAGTGAGGCAGGCTTATTATGGGGAAGAGATTCAAAGGCTCCCCCGAGATACCGGCGATGTCAGAGTCATGGTCAAATACCCACAAGAACTGCGACAAACTTTGGGATCACTCGATCAGTTCAGAATTCGAACTCCGATGGGCGAGACAGTGCCACTATCGGCGGTCGCGGACTTCGAAGTCGCATCAGGCGTGCAGCGCATTGAACGACGCGATGGAAAGCGAATTATCTATGTGTCTGCCGACGTGACTCGTGATGCCCTGAGCGTTGTTTCAAAAGATATGCAAGACAACTTTATCCCCGCTATGAAATTGAAGTATCCCTCTGTTCAATTTGGACAAGGGGGTAGTCAAGAAGAAGAAGCCGAGTTTTTAGGTGAGATTCAAGCGCTCTACATTGTGGCGATGTTCATGATGTACGCTCTCATTGCGATTGCGTTTAGGAGCTACTGGTTACCTCTCTTGATCATGACAGCGATTCCCTTTGGCTTTATGGGTGCCATCTATGGACACTTGTTGTTCGGGATCCCCTTAGCGTTGTTTTCCTACTTCGGGATCGGCGCTGCGGCAGGCGTCGTAGTCAATGATAACTTGGTGTTAATAGACTATGTCGGCCGTCTTCGAGAACGCGGCCTCGCCGCGGCCGAGGCAGTGATCGAATCAGGCGTCAATCGTTTCAGACCTATTTTGCTGACCACTGTGACCACTTTTATTGGCTTAATACCAATAATGGCAGAGCGAGCTACAAGTGCACAGTTTTTAAAGCCGGCGGTACTGTCACTCGCATTTGGTGTGTTGTTTGCCCTGTTTGTGACTCTACTGTTGGTGCCAGCCCTGTATATGATCGGCAATGATTGGCGTCAGCGAATCTCGGCAACCAAAAAGGCACTTCTCGACATCAATACCTAAACGCGAGAGACGATCTCATCGGAATAGCTTTCAATAACAGAGATTGACAGAGAGCGTTCCGTCGAGATCGGCCAGGGCGGCCAAAAGGTCATCGGTTGGTTGTACAGCGTAGTCTTTACCAAGCGCGATGCGCGCTGCCGCATCACCGCGATCGTAATCGATCACTACTGCGCACTCGCCCCGAGTGGCTTGGGTCAAAAGCGATTTAAGCCTCCCTACAGAACCCACCGAGGAACCCCCATTTAGCCCAATGGATAGGCAAGAGGCGAAGGCGCCTCGGGCCTGATCAAGCGACCACACCTGAGAGACTCTCATTGAGAGTCCTCCAGAGTAATCATCGTGTGCAATACTCCCCTCGACCACGACCAACTGGTCTTTCACCAGCAACTCACGAGACTGCTGGAACGCTTCTGCGTAGACAGTGAGCTCTATTCTGGCAGAGCGATCGTCTAAAGTAATGATCGCCATGGTATCGCCACGTTTAGTTTTCATAGTTCTGCTAGCGACGATTAACCCCACCAGCTTTTGATTCGGCTTACCGTCTGCACGTACAGAGGCAATCGGCGTGGGAATAAAACGTCTCAACTCTGTCTCATAATCGTCGATTGGATGCCCAGTGACATACAGGCCCAGGGTTTCTTTTTCACCCGTCAAACGCTCTTTACCAGTCCACTCTCTCGCCGACAAAAACCGTTGATACACGTTGACAGTGCCATCGGAGACATCGCCACCGACGGTAGGAACCTCACCAAATAAATCTTCAATCCCCGAGGCGATATTATTGGCCTGTTGCTCCGCCATCTTCAGTGCGTCCTCTAGCGACGCCATCAGTACCCATCGAGGCACTCCGAGGGAATCAAACGCACCAGCGCGAATCAGTGCTTCAAGTGCTCGCTTGTTGAGCAAACGACGATCTGTTCGAGCACAGAACTGGAAAATATCAGTGAACGCACCCCCGGAATCTCGCTCCTCCAAAATGACCTCGATCGGCCCCTCGCCTAAACCTTTAATGGCGCCCAAGCCATAGATCACCTCTCCCAGCGGGTTAACGGTGAAGGCAAACCGACCCTCGTTAATATCGGGTAGCTTGAGGGTGAGCCCCATGGCTCTGCACTCCTCGATTAATACCACGATTTTGTCGGTGTTCTGCATCTCAGAACTCATCACAGCAGCCATGAACTGAGCCGGATAGTGAGTCTTCAACCAAGCGGTTTGATACGACACCAGGGCATAGGCAGCCGAGTGAGACTTGTTAAAACCGTAGCCGGCAAACTTCTCAACCAAATCAAAAATACGTATTGCGAGCTCACCATCAATGCCACGACTCGAAGCGCCAGATTGAAAAATTTCACGCTGCTTCGCCATTTCCTCTGGTTTCTTTTTACCCATCGCTCGTCGGAGCATATCCGCTTCGCCGAGGGTATAACCCGCCAACACCTGAGCAATCTGCATCACCTGCTCTTGATACAGAATAATCCCGTAGGTGGGCTCCAATATCGGTTGCAAAGAAGGGTGCTGATAGTGCGCATCAGGATAAGCGATCGCTTCCCGCCCGTGCTTACGGTTAATGAAATTATCCACCATTCCCGATTGCAAAGGTCCAGGCCGGAATAGCGCGACCAAAGCGATGATATCCTCAAAGGTATCGGGTCTGAGTCGCTTAATGAGGTCCTTCATACCGCGCGACTCAAGCTGAAATACAGCTGTCGTGTCCGCTTTCTGTAGGCTCTCAAAAACAGCGGCATCATCGAGTGGTAGCGCGTTGATATCGAGCATAGCTTGACCTTGCTTAGCGCGCTCCGTATTAATCATATCAAGCGCCCACGCAATGATCGTCAGCGTGCGCAAGCCTAAGAAGTCGAATTTAACGAGACCGGCTTCCTCAACATCATTCTTATCGAACTGAGTGACCAGACCGCCGCCCGATTCATCGCAGTAAAGGGGTGCAAAATCCACCAGCTGCGAGGGCGCTATAACGACGCCACCCGCATGTTTACCCACGTTGCGAGTAATGCCTTCTAGCTGGCAGGCCATATCCCATATCTCTTGCGCCTGATCATCATCACGCAAAAAGTCACGCAAAGTCTCTTCCTGATCGAAGGCTTTTGCCAAAGTCATTCCCACCTCGAAAGGGATCAACTTAGAGAGCTTATCTGCCAGACCGTAGGATTTTCCCTGCACTCGAGCGACATCGCGAACAACCGCTTTTGCTGCCATCGTACCAAAGGTCACAATCTGTGAAACCGCATCTCGGCCATAGTGATTCGCGACGTAATCGATCACCTCATCACGTCGGTCCATGCAGAAGTCAATATCGAAATCCGGCATCGATACCCGATCTGGATTCAAAAATCGTTCAAACAGCAAATCGTACTGCAGGGGATCTAGATCCGTAATCAACAAGGCATAAGCGACCAGCGAACCTGCACCAGATCCCCGACCCGGACCCACCGGGATACCATGCTCTTTCGCCCAGCGGATAAAGTCCATCACGATCAAAAAGTAACCGGGGAAACCCATCTGAATGATAATATCGAGCTCTAAATCCAAGCGATCGATATAATCTTGGCGGGTAAATCGTGGGTCGGGTATACGTTCACCCGTCTCTCCAATGCGCTGAATCAATCCCTGGTGCGACACTTGGCGAAAATAGTTCTGTTCGCTCATGTCATCGGGCACAGGGTATTCGGGTAGACAAGGCGTACCAAGGTTCAGCACCAAATTACAGCGCGTAGCGATGGCAACCGTATTCTCTATCGCTTCTGGTAAATCACTGAATAAGGCCTTCATTTCTGCAGGGCTGCGCAGAAATTGCTGATCTGAATACCGCTTAGAACGCCTCGGATCATCGAGAGTTCGGCCCTCTCCTATACAGACACGAGCTTCATGCGCTTCAAATTCACTCGCAACTAAAAATCGCACATCGTTAGTCGCCACAATGGGACACAAAAAGCGCTCTGCCAGTTTGACAGCGGCATGCAGATAGGGCTCTTCCGCCTCTCGGCCAGTTCTCTGAACCTCTAAATAGAATCGCTCTGGAAACAGTTGCATCCAACGCGAGAGCTGGGATTCTGCTAGTTCAAGCTTATCTGAGATCAGACTTTGTCCGATATCACCTTCTCGCCCCCCTGAGAGTGCGATCAATCCCTCAGTAGACCCGTGTAGCCAGTCATAATGAACATAGGGCACACCCAGCACCTGCCCCTCTTGGTAAGCACGAGAGATCAAGCGGGTCAAATTGGAATAGCCGGTCAGATCAGTAACTAACAGAGTCAGTGGCACGGGACGATCATTCCCATCAACCCCTAGCAGGTTCAAATCTGCACCGAAAATCGGTTTAATACCTGCGCTCAATGCGGCTTTATAGGCTTTAATCAGACCAAAGAAATTACAGACATCGGTGACCGCAACAGCAGCCATGCCCAATTCTGCAACGCGAGACATCAGAGGCTTAACTCGAACGATCCCGTCAACGAGGGAGTATTCAGTATGAAGTCTCAAATGCACAAAATCGGTCATGAAAATCTCGTTACTCTGGTGTCAAACAAGCCTTTACCGGCGCGTAGGTGGTGCGATGCTCAGGCAATACGCCATGGGTCGTCAGAGCCTTGCGATGCTCTAGTGTAGGATATCCTTTGTGTTTGGCAAAACCGTATTCGGGATATCGTTCGTCGAGCTCTAACATCTCTTGATCGCGCGCCACTTTTGCCAATATTGACGCGGCCGCGATGCAAGCGTAAACACCATCTCCTTTGACAATCGCCTGCGCGGGGATCGCCAGCGGGGGTATACGATTGCCATCAATCAGCACTTGCGAAGGCGATACCTTAAGCTGTTCCACCGCGCGTACCATGGCCAGCATGGTTGCTTGGAGTATATTCAGTTGATCGATCTCTGCGGGTGTGGCGCGCCCGAAAGCAAAGGCAATGGCACGTTCTTGAATCAGCAGCCGCAGTGCATCACGCTGCTTCGCGGAACATTTTTTTGAGTCCCGCAGACCGTCAATAGGTTTCGTCGGATCTAGAATAACGGCAGCTGTGACCACATTACCCACAAGCGGACCCCGGCCCACTTCGTCGACCCCCGCGACCAACCCGTCACAGTACAACAGACTCATAGTGCCTGCTCGAGCCGCTCAGTAATAACTGAGGCACAGCGTTCGCCAAAATTAGCCCCAAGCTGTTGCTCTAATGCCACAAAGGCTGCTTGCTGGGCCTGCCGAGCATCCTCTCGACTATGAGTCGCGAGAGCATCCGCAAGCGACTGCACAGTCAAGTCAGACTGTATTAGTTCAGGAACAATCATTTGGCCGGCCAAAATGTTGGGCAAACCGGCATAGGGCGTGCGAATCAAATGTTTCATTAAGGCCCAGCTCAGTGTCGACATGCGATAAGCAATCACCATAGGACAGCCCAGTAACGCCGCTTCTAAAGTCGCCGTTCCTGATGTAACAATTCCGAAGTGCGCCACTTTGAGGAGCTCTCGAGAGTGCCCGTCAATGACCATGACCGGGATTTTAGCGGCCAGGGCAATCTGTTCGATGATCGCTTTATTAGCCGCATTACTCGCAGGAATGACAAGCCTAAACTGTTCTTGAAAGGAGCGGCAGGCCTCTAGGTAGATCGGGAGTAAGCGTTCAATTTCCAGTCGCCTAGAACCGGGGAGGAGCGCTAGCAAGGGACGCTCACCAGACAACCCCAGCTGTCGCTCAATACTGCCGGCCTCCGGTAACTCGTGGAGCGCATCGACCATAGGATGGCCCACAAAGTGAGCACGAACAGATCGCCCCTCATAACAAGCGGGTTCAAATGGGAACAAGCATAAGAGGTCATCACAAGCTTGCTCAACGGTATTCACTCGCCCACTTCGCCAGGCCCAAACTGTGGGGCTCACCAAATGCATGGTGGGCACAGCTGCCTGTTTTAGCGCTATTTCCAATGACAGATTGAAATCAGGTGCATCAATGCCAAGAAAGACGTCGGGGGGATTCGACAGCCAGCGTTGCTTCAGCGTCTTTCTAATCCGCAAAAGCTCTGGCAATCGTTTTAAAGGATCGATTAAACCCATGACAGCAAGACGCTCCATCGGCCACCAGCTATCGCAGCCCTCAGCGATCATCGCATCCCCACCTATCCCTTCTATAAGACAATCAGGGTAGCGCTGTTTGATGGCTCTGATGACCGCTGCACCGAGCAAATCACCTGAGTGTTCCCCTGCCACCATCGCCAATCTAAGTGGTCTAGACACTAGCGAACGATACCACGCTCTGAGGCTTCTATGCTTTCAATCAACAAAGCGACTTCTGGCGTCTCGACCAACATCATGCTCAAGCGTTGAATCGCGATATCAAGGGTCAACCCTTGGCGATAAACGATCTTAAACGCACGGCGTAGCTGACTAATCGCCTCGACACTAAAACCTCTGCGCCGCAGACCTTCGGTGTTGATGGTCTTGGCTTCAGCCGGTGCGCCACTCACAGTCACGTAGGCCGGCACATCCTTCC
>CBFHJC010000059.1:0-10571 GCA_965656045.1 Aequoribacter sp. | reverse complement strand
GCAACATTTCGCGCTGGTCATTCAAGAGTAAATCGTTGGCAATAAATGGGTTGTCCGAAACCTGTTCCACCACCAAATGGCGCCCTTGAACGACTTCAAAGAGTCGTTGTTCGGTGAATTTGGGCCGGACCATGTTAAGACTGGTGGCGCGCTCAGCCAGTGTGCTCAGCATGTCGAGTAAGGCAAGGGCTTCGGCGCAAGCTCGCAAGGGCAGCAAATCGTGGTTGAGTTCGTCGAGTAAATCCTCGTACAGCTGCTTCTCGAGTGTTAGAGCACGACTTTTGGCGGACAGTGCTTTGTCTTCGAAAGTTTTCAGCTCTGGCGTGATAAAGCGCTCTACGTTCTTTAACGTTTGACGACGCTGATAATCGATGGGTGCTCTATCTGCCTGAGCTTTGGATATTTCAATGTAATATCCATGAACGCGGTTATACGCCACTTTTAGTGTGCTGATTCCGGTTTTTTCTCGTTCACGCGTTTCTAGATCTACCAGAAAAGTCCCCGCTTGTGAGCTGAGTCCTCGGAGTTCGTCGAGATCGGCATTGAATCCTGGCGCGATCACGCCACCCTCCCGTATGACCACGGGAGGGTTATCGATCAAGGCAGCATCAAGCAGGGTGAGGAGGGCACTAAAGTCGCCGAAGTCGCCGTTGATCTGGGTCAGCAGGGGATCATTCAGGTTCGCAATGACAGCCTTCAGGTTCGGCACACAGTGCAGTGATTGCCGCAGCCGAGTAAGATCCCGGGGTCGAGCTGATCGCAGGGCGACCCGCGTGAGAATCCGATCCATATCGCCGACGCCCGAGAGTACGGTGCGCAATTCGCTTTCGTGGTGCGCAGCCATGAGTGCACTCACGGCATCGAGTCGGTCTTCGATCGCACGCCTGCAGGCGAGCGGGCGCAGTATTTGGCGTCTGAGAAAGCGTGCCCCCATGCTCGTTTTACAGGTATTCATGACACCAAATAGGGTGTTTTGATCGCCACCTTGCAAGTTGGTATCAAGCTCTAAATTGCGCCGAGTCGAGGAATCCATGATAACAGCGTCGCTACTTTCTTCGTGGCTGAGCGAGGCAATATGTGCCAGCTCGTGGCGCTGAGTATCTTTGACGTAGCGTAGCAACGCACCCGCTGCAGACACAGCTTGGTCGAGACCATCACAGCCGAATCCAGCCAGATCTTGAGTGCCAAAATGTCGGGTCAGTTCATGGGTTGCAGATTCAAGCTCAAATTCCCAGGGAGGCAGTTCGCGGCACGATTTTGTGGTGATGACATCGGCGATGCTGGATCCTTGCGCAATCAGCACCTCAGCGGGTTGCAGGCGGGCCAGTTCAGCGCTCAGGGCGGCGCGGTCAGGCACTTCGAGTACTTTAAAGTGCCCAGCACTGAGTTCCATATAGGCGATACCGATAGCGGAAACACCCATGTGAATCGCCAGAATTAAGTTGTCACGGGTTTGATCGAGCAGTGCTTCGTCGCTGAGTGTGCCTGGCGTAATGATTCTGACCACTTCGCGTTGCACCGGGCCCTTCGACGTACTCGGATCGCCAATCTGCTCGCAGATTGCAACCGACTCACCTTGGCGTATCAATCGCGCTAGGTACGCCTCGGCAGCGTGATAAGGCACTCCGCACATGGGAATATCGTTGCCACCGGACTTGCCGCGTGCGGTCAGTGTGATGTCCAGCAAATGGGCGGCACGCTTTGCATCATCGAAAAACAGCTCGTAAAAATCGCCCATTCTGTAAAACAGTAGATGGTTCGGGTGATCCGCTTTGATGCGCAAAAACTGCTGCATCATGGGAGTGTGACCGCCAGGATCCGCGCCGTTATGGCTCTGTGACTGGCTCTTATCCATGGTGTTCAAATCCGGGCCAGCAGTGACTGCGAGCACGCTTTCTCTGAGGCGTCCAAAACTTCAAGTTCGACCGTTCGTGAACGAACAAGCGACGCGCCGTGAGCTGGGTTCTTGATTGGTAGTGGAGCCAAAGAAACATACGGGTTCTTATTCGCTGAGGTTGCCGAGATAGTATCAAAAAACGTTAGAGCGTGCTGTTTGGGATCTCACTTTCATGCATGTTTCAGTAGAGCGGTTGTTAAAATGGCACCTTCCTCAGCAATATGACTGATTGAATAAAGAGTCGCTACGGAACTACTGGCGATTCACTGTATGTTTCCTGTCTCGCTTTCAATCAGCACTCACTCAACAGAAGCATTCCACATTCTATCTTCTAAGGCGCAATGGCCTGTCATCATTGAGCTTTCAATTGGTGTTAATCCCGCTCGGGACTCAGTGTCATCTGAGCGAGTAAAGGTGCCGCGGCTGCTGCCATTTGTGCGTTGCTGTGTTCGGCGCCAGGCACGATAACCCGTTGCCAAGTGAATGGGATATTCGCGTTGGCGGCCAAATTTTTCGCCGTGCTGTAAAACGTATGGCCGCGCTCGAAACGATGTGGGCCTTGAGCCAGAGCTTCCGGGGTGCGTCGCAGCGATCGGTGGTTGGGATCTGTATCTTCATCGCCGAGCAGCACAATCACGTTTTTCTGCAGCGCTGGCCAGAGACTTGCCTCGTTAATGCCGCTGCCTTTTAACCCGTATGGAAATTCAACCGAGTTCTTTGGCAGGGTGTACCATCCCGCGTTCGCACTGATGATCATTTCGGTTTTGGCATTGGGTTTATAGAACAAAAAGCGATGCACAAATTGTGCGCCGGCCGAGTGACCATAGAGACGATAGGCATCCCGATTAGAGCCAACGCGAGAGGCAAAGGCTTCAAAGATTGGGTCTAGCGCCGAGAACGACCAAAGTGTGTCAGGGTTTATTTGACCTTCAGTATTGAATACATTTCCCAAGTTGTAGCTGGCAGCTTTTGGAAAGTCACGCTGACTGAATTCGGGTACGAGCAAGGCGAATTGGTACTGTTCAGCATAGTCACGCCACTCCGCGTAGTAGCGGTCGGCATCTCGACCCACGCCATGCATGACAAAAACAATCGGAGAGTCGGGGGTGAATTGGGTGGGCAGATGAAACCAGACGCGAATCGGCGGTCCTGCCCATTCTTTGAAAGTGTAAAAAGGATCGGTTGGCGACAGATTGTCGTCGCTGTGCGCATTTGGCGTTAGCCCGACGGTGAGTAAACCCAGGGCAAACAGCAGAATCCAGTGAGCAAGGTATAACTTCGATCGAGTTGAGGTCATGGATTTAAATTCCTGATGAGTGGTACGTTGCTTGATCTACGTTATAGGTGGTTTGCCCTTGAGTACATTAAAGGATAACTGCGATTGGCGTAAGCCTCCGCTGAGCCAAGTTTTCGGTTCGCGCGTTATTCGATAGGGTGAGGTGCGCTTGACCTTTCCCGAGCGTGGCGCCTTTGACTGAACATGATTAAAAATCGTTTCATAGGTGCTGACGCGCGTTAAGGCACTTGCGTTATACTAGAAACCGTGTCACCAAGCAGCACCGGCTGTTGCCCAATCGTGAGGGGGTAGATGAGCTCTAATGCGAATGGATAACACAGCTTGGAAAAGTGCAATCAAATCGCTATAGTGCAATCACTGAGCCGTTCAGGAGGTTTGTATGCCATCTATTACTATCAGAAACTTACCTGTTGACGTGCATCAGGGCCTGCGAGCACTTGCCGCAAAACATGGGCGTAGCGCTGAATCAGAGGTTCGCGACATCTTGACTAAGGCGGTCTTGCCTGATGCTCGTGTAAAACTAGGCGCTTTGTTGTCCGATATTGGTAAATCTGCAGGCTTGTCAGATCCAGAGATTGATTCGTTAAGTGGTCTTCGCGACAAGACTCTGGCTGTGCCTGTCGATTTCGAATGATTATTCTTGATACCAATGTCATTTCAGAGCCGCTTCGGCAGCGACCTCACCTCCGCGTAGTGGAGTGGATGGATCAGCAGAATGTTGAGACACTTTATCTGACCGCGATTACGGTCGGCGAGTTACGCTATGGCCTTGCTGTTCTTCCAGACGGAAAAAGAAGGACGGTACTCCGAGAAAGGCTCGAGACTGAAGTATTAGGACTCTTCAAAGGTCGTATTCTTCCCTATGATCTAGCAGCATCTGAAGCCTATGGTGTTCTGATGGCGCGAGCAAAAGGCAGGGGGCTATCTATTGGCACTGCAGATGGGAATATTGCTGCTATCGCAAAGAGTAATGTGATGAAAGTAGCCACTCGGGATGCTAGCCCATTCATCGCTAGTGATGTTGAGGTAATTAATCCCTGGCAATAATCTACCCGAAGCACTGACCTTTCCCCACCAGCAGCATTACTTTGATGCTGAGATTTGCCAAACTAGGCCGCGTGTTTTGCAAATGCATCAGGCGGCAGATAGTACAGAGATCTGATAGTCCTAAAATGGGTCGCCGATCAAGTGAGTATTTTGCCTCATCAGTCAACATGGGTAGTTTGAAAGCAGTTGGAATCACAAAGATAATCGGTTGAAAGCCGCTAGTAACTCTCAGTGCGATACCTAAAAAAAAGCCCCAGCTGCAAAGCAAGCTGAGGCATAGAGGTGAACCGATTGGGTGCTTATTCGTAGCGGTCTTTCAGAACAAAAAACGCTAGGAATAGGAGTAGGGCGCTGAACGGTATGGCGATGTAAATGCCTTGCACACCGAGCACGCTCTCTAGGGTGATAGAGCCCAAGTTGGCAGGCGCCAGCACGGTGCGTTCAATCACGGGATAAGCGAGCGCAAAAATGAAGGCACCAACCAGAGCGCCAATGAGTGTGGCGATCGCGTCAGATTTGCCCTCTGAAGAACCCACAATGCAGGTGCCCGGGCAGTAACCCGACAGTGCCCAGCCAATCCCAAAGATGGCGCCACCAGTAGCCACACCCCAGATGTAGGCGGGTTTGATGCTGAGATTAGCGAGATTGCCCAGATCAAGAAGGTAGATACCCAAGGTGCCAACGCCCATGGCGGTTAGCATGAGCTTCATGATCCACATATCTTTGAGTAATAGCGTGCCAAGGATGCGTCGATAGCTTGAAGCGCCGCCCAAAAACAAAATCGCGCCAAAAGCGCAGCCAATTAAGAATCCGATAAGCAATGTCATGGCTTAAACTCCTTTGTTTCGGTATAAAAATTTGGCGGTTGCGATAGCAACGGCGAAGGTCACGGCACCGAAAATGAATGAGCTGATTGCCATTTGCGAGATACCGCTGATCATGTGGCCGCTGGTACAACCCCCTGCCAATCTGGCTCCAAACAGCAACAACACACCGCCCCCGAAACAAGCGGCCGTGCGCTTCAGGCGTGACGGCCCGAACTGTGCTTTCCAAAGGCTCGGCATTGAGCCTTTGTCTGCGGCGGGCTGTTGCTTGGCAAAGAGTCGGGCTGTGATTCCGCCGCCTACCAGCATGCCAAACACCAACATCCAGCCATAGCCCACGCCCCAATCTTCCTCGCCGCCGTATTTCGCCAGATAGGTATTGCCCTCGGCAAATTCTGGTGCAATCGAGTGCACCACTGCGGCATCAGACACCACAAACTGGGTGGATACGCCGAGCGGTTTCACTAAATAAGTCGCCAAAATAAGAAGCAGCCCTAGAGCGACGCCTGCGACCTTCCAAGAAATGATGCCATCTTTCATATCAGCACTCCCTTTGTAGTTAATAATATTACAATGTTCTTAAGTTTCACCTAAAAAAAGGGGACACTCAAGGTGCCCCCGGGTTAGGTTTACCAGGTGTAATAGAATTCGAGCTCAAACTGCTTCATGCTCAATTCGATGGTTTGGGTTGGATCAAACAACGAGCTACCCTTCACTGATTCTTCTGGCGCGTACATGAACGTGGCGCCCCATTCTTTGCCGTTACCTAACTCGCGTGCAATACCAAATGTGAGGTGTTGCTCCATAACCCCTGGCGCCAGAATGTTGAACAGAACTTCACTTGGCTGAATGGGTTGATCGCCCAGAGAGATACCTGCTCTAAAGGTTGTGCCCGGCAGTCGCTCCGACGACCATGTTAAGCCCACTTTAATAACAGACCTGTCGTCCCAGCCAAAGCCAGCACCGTTATTGCCACCAAGGCAGTTGTCGATGGCGTTGAATCCTTGGCCCGCGGTTGGGCACTGATACACATTGGCGCCCGAGTTACCCACCGAGGGAATGTTGCTGTACCCGATGGATTCACCATCGACATGAATTGATAGATTAGGACTAGCCTGTACGCTCAACCCAATGCGAGTGCTGGCTGGGATGTCGAAACCACCGGCTTCGGCGAAGAGATCTGAGTAATCATCAAACTCAGACATTTTTACTTCAGTCTGGTGTGCGAAGGCGAATGTGAGGCCATCTGATAGCTGCCAATTGACGCCGACTTTGAGTCCTACGCCGTAAGAGGTGTCGTGACCATTACCAGTCAGCGATCCGGCAGGTGCGCCCATGGGTAAGTTGCTGGCGAAGGTTTTGGTGTAGCCGGTGAATGCCTCGAGACCTTTGGCCTCGAAGGCCTGCAATACGACGACAGGTGACACGCCTACGACAACGGTGTCTGTCAGGCGTTTAGCATACGCCAGCTCGACAAAGGCTTGATTGAGATTGACGCCAGCATCACCCATTCCGAACGTGCCGTCCATGGTCATGACGGGGGCAGGGCCCATGCCGCCATCGGGGTCAAAGGTTGCAGAGCCACCTTGCCAGTCGGTATTCATCCCGCCTCGGCCATAAAAACTGAACGCCAAAGCACTGGTGTCATCGAGTGTCCATTTGCGTGCATAGTGGGGAATTGGGAAATACTCACTGTCGCTATCGAGAGTGCCCTGGGTGGTGATGCTGAACGCCCCCATGTTCCCCTGAGCTAAACTTGTTGATGCCGTGTAGCTGCGCTGCGGCGAGAAAATACTAATACCTGCGTTCGATTGGTCTTCTACGAGCAAAGCTGAAGCGGGGTTGTTTGCCGCATCAATGGCTTGTGATGGTGCCGCAAGTCCCGCGCCAGCCAACGCTTTGTTATGGCTACCAACACCATGAGTGAAGTACCCATTGGTTGCCATTGTGTGAGGTGCGAGAGTGACGAGAGCCACCGCCGACAGCTGAAGTAAGCGAGGAGTCTTCATAGGGTTTCCCTTTTTCGTTATCGTTATTGTTGGTTAAACTTACCTGCAAATTTTCTAATATGCAAATAGTGTTAAGTAAGGTGTAGCAAGGTGGGGTCGCATTGCGGTGATATTTAACCCCGCGCCTCGCGTTGGGTTAGGGCGTCGCAGTCGCTTTCATCTTCTTGATTTGCGCAATACAGTTCATATAAAACGGTCACGATTTGCGCCACTTTATCGCCAGAGAGCTGGTAATAAATGGTTTGCGCATCGCGTCGGCTAACGACTACGCCTTCGTGTCTCATGCGCGCTAAATGCTGTGACAGAGGCGATTGTTTGATATCTAAGAGCCGCGATAACTCGCCCACTGAAGCCTCGCCATTTTTGAGTTGGCACAACACCATGAGCCGGTCTGGATGTCCCAGCAGCTTCAACATGTCGGTCGCATTTTTCGCCGATGCCTGCATTTTTTCGAGATCCACGATGCGTCTTTCCTCTTAGCGGTTGCGTTACTTAAGAATTTTATAATATGCTACTTGCACACATGACGTGCCGCTCTGCAACAATAATAAGGACCGAGCATGAATAAACAAGCAGAACTTGATAGTTTACTACAAGATGTCGCCAAGTCAGGCGAAAATCTTACCGTCAGTGATCGTCGGGCCTTCCTCCGGAAAGGCGCAACTTTTCTAGGTGCCGCGACGGCCGCCGCTTTATCTGCGCCCTCTGTGCGGGCCGCAATGCCACCCACTGAACCCGCCTACGGTAAAAGTCTTGGCAGTCCGGTACTGGCAAATCCCTATGGGATGCCATCAAAGTACGAAGCCCACGTTCAACGTCGTACGGTGGAATGGCTTACACCAGATCGTATTTCTTCGATCAGTTTCACGCCTCTTGCGGACCTAAAAGGCATTATTACCCCTAGTGGCGTGATGTTCGAGCGCTACCATTCGGGTCTTCCAGAGATCAATCCGCAGGAACATCATTTAATGATCCACGGTTTGGTTGAGCGCCCGATTATATTATCGATGGACGATCTGATGCGCTTCCCCTCAGTGAGCATGACGCGCTTTGTTGAATGCCCAGCCAACGGTGGAATGGAGTGGCGCGGTGCGCAAATGGATCGGCTGCAGTTTACCCACGGCATGCTCGGCTGCGCTGAATGGACCGGTGTACTGCTGTCGACCCTGCTGCAAGAAGTTGGAGTCAAGCCAGAGGGCAAGTGGATCCTAGCAGAGGGCGCTGATGGCTCACATATGAGTCGTAGTATTCCTTTAGAGAAAGCGCTCGATGACACTTTGGTCGTCTACGCGCAAAACGGCGAGGCCTTGCGCCCCGAGCAGGGTTATCCGGTGCGATTGGTGAATCCGGGTTGGGAGGGCAATACCTGCATTAAATGGTTGCGTCGACTCGAAGTGGGCGATGCACCTTGGTATCACCGCGAGGAAACCTCGAAATACACGGATTTGATGCCTGATGGGCGTTCGCGCGAGTTTACTTTCGTGCAGGAGTGCAATTCGGTGGTGACCAATCCATGCCCCGAGAATCCGATAACTCGCCCGGGAAAGATCTGGGTAGAGGGTCTTGCATGGTCTGGTCGAGGCAAAATTAAACACGTCGACGTATCTTTCGACGGCGGAGTGACCTGGCGACAGGCTCGCTTTACCAGCGAAGTCTTTCCAAGGGCACTAACTCGCTTCGGTATTGATTGGGAGTGGAATGGTCAGACGGCGCTCGTGCAGAGTCGAGCAGTCGACGAGACCGGCTACGTGCAGCCAACGTATGCGCAACTGCGGGCTGCGCGCGGTGAAAATTCGATCTACCACAAGAATGCGATACATACATGGCAAGTGAATAAAGACGGGAGTGTGCGTAATGTTCAGATCTCGTAAGTGTAATGTCTTAGGTGCGGTCACTGTATTGGCATCACTGAGTCTTGCTCAATCGGTCTGGTCTGAGCCTGGGGTCGGCCATTATGGTTATGGTCAGCCCGCAACCGAAGAGCAAATTGCTGGCTGGGATATCGATGTCCGCCCCGATGGTCTCGGTTTACCCGAGGGTAGCGGCAGCGTGGAAGATGGCGAGTGGATCTACGAAGCCAAATGTGCGTCTTGTCACGGTACTTTTGGTGAGGGCGTCGACGGCTACCCTTCTCTGGCCGGTGGCGAAGGCTCGTTAACAGATGGGCGTCCACATAAAACAGTCGGCTCGTATTGGAACTACACCAGCACGGTCTGGGATTACATCAATCGTGCTATGCCCTATACCGCACCGCGCTCTTTGAACCCCGACGAAGTCTACGCACTAACGGCGTATGTTTTATTTTTAAATGACTTAATCGACTACGACTTTGTTATGGATGACAGCAATCTAGCCGAAGTGCGATTACCCAATGAGCCCAACTTTATTCCCGATCAACGACCCGATACGAACAACGAACGCTGTATGTCGGGTTGTAAAGATCCCGCTTCAGTGACATTGGTGTCGATTGGTCCTGAACTCGTGATAGAAGATCAGGGTATCGACGCCGCGATCGAAGTTGCGGCCGCAGGTGAGGCTGTTTACCAGCAGTACTGTCAACTGTGTCACACCTCGGGTCTTGCCGGAGCCCCAAAAATTGGTGATGTGGTACAGTGGTCTACTCGATTAACCAAGGGTATCGATACCGTCTATCGGCATGCGATCGAAGGCTACCAAGGTGAAGTGGGTGTTATGCCTCCCAAAGGCGGATTTGCTCAACTCACCGACGACGAAGTGAGAGCCTCGGTCGACTACATGGTTCAGGAGAGCCAATAATGAAATTTGCGATACGCACGCTGAGTGCGGCGATCATCCTCGCTACGTCGGTGCCAGTGCTGGCCCTTACGCTTGAAGAGCGCATTGCGAAGGGCTTCGAAGTGGCTGCAGACCGCAACGCGGGTAATTGTTTTGCCTGTCACGCGGCCGAAGGTGCAGAGCTGGCGGGTAATGGTGGGCCGCCTTTTATTATGATGCAGATGCGTTTTCCGGATCGCGAGGTGTTAAAAACCCAGATTGCGGATCCCAGAATTCGTAATCCGAATACCAATATGCCACCTTACGGGGCACATGATATTTTAACCGAGCAAGAACTTGAGTGGGTCGTTGATTACGTTCACTCGCTCTAACAATAATGGAGAAAACTATGACGACACAGTTATCACGACGCCGCCTGGTGCAGGGCTTACTCGCCGCCTCAGCATTGATGGCGATTCCGTTTAAAGCTTTGGCTCGAGATGCCAGTGCGTTTCAGGCCAGTGATCTTGAGGTTGCCCTGCAAAAATTATTCGGTGACAGCGCCATTCAGGCCTCTGATGCTATTGATTTAAACGTGCCAGAAATTGCCGAAGACGGTCGTTTTGTTAACGTCAAAGTAAAAACCGATTTGCCGGATGTGAAGAGCGTTACGCTCTTGGTAGAGGCGAACCCTAACCCACTGACAGCCCGATTTATGATGTATGAGGGCATGCAAGCGGATATTACGACCCGCATTAAAATGG
>CBFHJC010000058.1:0-10690 GCA_965656045.1 Aequoribacter sp. | reverse complement strand
AGCCATACCAACAGCAATACGAGGTTGCCACGCGGCGATATCACCGACAATTGGCGCGCCACCAGCACCACTGCTATGGCACGCGATACACGCTGAATTATAGACCTCTTCACCGGATCGTGGCGCCGCATTGGCTACCGCAACCGCACCCCCACAGCTGCTGTCACCCAAAAGACAAACCTCACCGACAGGTGCAATTCGCGCTTCTATCGCAGCGCGCTGTTTATCTGACAGGGCCCAAGCTGCTGTTGAGCCGGCTATCGTAAGTGCGAGGGCGATCAAAGTCGTTTTCAGCATGGTGGTTTTCCTCTTAGTTAAAGGCGGCATTATAGCGACAATATCTATCATTAAAAACCAAGAAAGTTGTCTGGCAGAGTTAATTTCGGCAAACTACAGTTCCTCTGTTGCTTACTGGTTATCCCAATGCATCTCTACAGCTATGATCCTGCCCCGAACCCGCAAAGATTAGTCTACTTTCTGAAACTGAAAGGGATTGAGCTGCCAACGACCCAAATTGACTTAGGTGCGCTAGAGCAGTTGCAGCCCAGCTACAGAGCTATTAATCCTAGCTGCACCGTGCCCTGTCTGATTCTCGAGTCAGGCCAACGTCTGACCGAAGTCATCGCCATTTGTCAGTACCTTGAGAACGAGTTCCCAGAGCATCCGCTGATGGGGACCACCTCAATGGAAAAGGCCTTGGTGTTGGAGTGGGACCACCGCATTTACATGGCGATCTACAGCGCCATTGCCGATATGCTGCGCAATGGAAATCCCAACTTTTCTGGGCGAGCCTTACCAGGTCCCCTCGCGATCGAACAGTTGCCCGAACTCGTCGAGCGCGGCAGATTACGCCTTCATAATGCGTGGGACTTAGTCGATGAAGCACTTGCCAATCGAGAGTTCTTAGTCGGTGATTCAGTGACTCTGGCAGATATTGACCTTTATGTCGCGCTTAACTTTGCCGGCTGGGTCCGCGAAAAAATCCCCGAGTCAGCCGTGCATCTCACACAGTTTCGAACGCGTATGGCCGAACTGTTGAGCTAGGATCACGAGCGTAGTTCGATATCATAATGCCACTCGGGTTTGCCCTGCGGGGCTCAGCACTGTTCTTGTTTCTGGCGGTCGCAGGGTGCAGCCCCTACTCCCC
Organism: Aequoribacter sp.; assembly: GCA_965656045.1. GTDB lineage: Bacteria > Pseudomonadota > Gammaproteobacteria > Pseudomonadales > Halieaceae > Aequoribacter. The sequence continues at coordinate 9,543 of CBFHJC010000058.1, read as the reverse complement.
CGAAACTCTCCTGCTAGACTATCAAAATCGACTCGCACGCACGCTCGATGCGAAGGGCAGCGCCACATCTCTGCCTCAATCCTCTTGGACCAAGCCTAGACCAGAGCAATTGCAAATTGCTCTGGCTGATCTCAGCGTTGATGGGCTTGATTTTCTCTCTTTGAGTGGTTGCGCTCTGCAGATTACGGTCGGCAAACGCAACTCCAGCCTCGGTAAACTCGCTCCACCCTCACAGCGACTGCTACTTGAACTTGAGTTTCTGCGACTAGCGCCGGATTGTATCGCACAGCTTCAAGTAGAGTCTGGTAACGAAGCGCTTATCAGCGCGCTGGAAGAAGCCACAGCACTCAAGCGTCGGCAACTCCCCGCACGAATCTTTAATGCCGTACTAGCGGGTCCTGAGTGGCATGCATTCTGGCAGGTGCAATCGATTAGCGAGGACTATCCCAGCGGCAATACCAGCAGCGACCTTTTAACCACCATTGAAGCACTGAATGTATCAGTACAACGCTGGCTCAATGGCAACTACGAAGCAGACGGCATGCTGTTTGAAGCACGTCTCAATCAGCTCCGAGCGGGCGATGGAGGTACCCTCATCACTGCAGCGGAATTAACCCAAAGATACTTTTTAGACTGGCGGAATTTGATGCACTCAAGCCCCTATTGGCAAGAGCCTTGCGATCGCTTTTATACCGACAAACAAACAATTTTAAGAACAGTCGCTAGCCGATACTTTGCCGGTGGCGTGCAAGCATGGTTAGCGCCAATCGCATCGCGATCAAACTCGATAGAGCTTGCAGTTGGAGAGCTTGAGACAACGCTAAAAGACGTCATGCCAGAGGACTATAAAGTGTGGCTTAAGCAAAGAGATGTGCTGCTGGGGGGATTTAAAACCCACCCCAGACAGCATGTAGAAGATCTGCAGCGGTTGCTGCAGCCGTGCGATTAAAAGTTCTTTCTGAGCGTCATACCAAACGTTCTTGGTTGGCTTGGATAACCATTAAAGCTGCCAGCCTGCGCAACAGATGGGAAGTTGGTGATCAGGTATTCATCGTTAAACAGGTTACGTCCCCAAAAACCGAGCTCCCAGCCATTAATGTCGATTCCCGCCGCAGCGTTAACAACATTCATCTCTCTGCTTTCAGCACCGACGGCAGCAAGTGGCGCGTATGAGGGGTTAGCTGAGCCACCATCTTGGATGTCAACTTCACTCTCGTACTGATAATCCGCTCGAACAAACCCATCATAGCCGTTCACCGCAAAACGATATGTCGCAGCCAAGGACAGACTCTGTTCGTGGATGCCACCGGGCTGAGTTCCTGAAATGTCACCAATTGCTGATCCAGTGAACGAATCATACTCGGGATCAATGAACACACCCGAGAAAGCCAAAGTCAGAGACTCTGTTGGATTGTAAGACAAATCCACTTCGATACCCTGAGCCGATTGGCTACCCGCATTAGCCAAGCTAAACGCTGCGCCGGTAAAGGTATTAGATTGGAAGCCCTCGATTGTTTGGTCGAATACCGCGATATTCAGGAAACCCCAAGAGAAGGCACCTTTAAGACCGAGCTCAAAAACCTCACTCTCTTCTGGCCCTGCAAGCCGCGTGCCTGTAACTAGATTCGCAGGTAAAGCAACGCCAGCAGCGGTCAGTGCCGATACTTCAGCAGCCGTCGGTCTCGAGTCACGCGACAGGTTCCAAGACGTGGCTTTGTAGCCAGTCGAGAAGCTCGCGTACACATTCACGCTATCGGTCCAGTCATAGGCCAGTCGTGTGGTGTAAGTAACCTTACTGTCATCCGACTTTCCACTCTCTGCCGCATTGGGATAACCCAACAACTGTGGCAAGAATTGCAGCGCCTGTAATCCCAATAGTGGGTTTTGAGCGGGATTGGTCAGATCAGCTTGCGATACTGCAGCAAACACCGCCTGTTGCAGCGCTTGGAATCCGGCTGCGCCTTGTGGCGTTGAGGTCACAAGACCTACGTTCTGAGGCGTAAAGGGCAATCCAAAGACCGCTGGAAATTGACCCACAACCCCGAGTCCAACCAGTGCATTAAAGCCATCGATGCCGTCAAGATCAAGCTTCGAGAACTCATCTGTATTGACTTGGTTTAAGCTGGTTTCTTTCTCGTCTTGGATATAGCTCAAGCCAACGGTTGCCGTCATACGATCTGACAGAGCAAAGTCTACCTGGCCAAAAATAGAGCTCGACTGGTTGGTCTGAAATGCTTGCTCACGCACGGCAGGACCGTTGTGGAACGTACCCGGCGCATAGCCAAGCAAGCCCTCTAAGCCCAACACTGTGCCGGCACCACCGGTCAAGAAATCGACGTATCCAGCGAACGCATCACCAAAGTCGAGCCCATTTTTGTAGTCGATATCTTCATCAAAATAAAACACCCCAGCAACCCAATCGGTAGATTCGGTGCTACCAGAAATACGTAATTCCTGAGTGAAAGTTTGGATATCGGTGGACGTCGGTTGATTACCGATCAGATCGGCGCCATTGAAGTCAACATCGGAAAACGGCTGATCCAAGAATGAATCGCGATATGCTGTGACGGAGGTGATGTCAAAGCCATCGAACTCAAACTCCGCATTGATCGTAACACCTGAGTTCTCAGCGATGTTAATGCTGTCATTGTTGTAATACACGTTGTAGCTAAAGGGATTCTCGGCATCTAAATTACCACCCAAAGCCACTACTGCAGCACCTGTTGGGCCGTTCACTAAATTCGCTACGGTACAGCAGATTTCATCGAGCTCATCATAGTCGGCAATCACTCGGATACGACTGCGATCATTGGGCTCGAACAAGACATCCGCACGAACACCAAAACGGTCTCGGTTAGACACCTCGGTACCCGTGGTAAGGTTATCGGCATAACCATCACGCTTATTCATGTTACCGCTCACACTAAACGCGATTTGATCGGTCAGTCCTGTCGTGTAATAGCCTTTTGCAGTTTGGTTGTTGTAGTTGCCCAGACCCACTTCAATGTAGCCTTCGGTTTCGTAGCTTGGCGCGGCAGTAACAACACTCACCACACCTGCCGACGCATTCTTACCAAACAAGGTGCTTTGTGGCCCGCGCAAAACTTCGATACGCTCAAGTTTCGGTAGGTCAGAAATCGAGCTCTGTGCCCGTGAGCGGTATACGCCATCGACGAATACAGCAACTGAAGGCTCAATCCCTGGGTTGTTTGCGCCATTACCAAACCCGCGAATAATAAACGTGGTTTGATTTGAATTTTGCAGTTGCGAGACTCGCAAAGACGGGACCACTGACTGCAGGTCTAGTACGTCTCGTATTTCAGCTTGTTCGATGGTTTCTGCACTCGTAACCGAGACTGCAATCGGCACCTCTTGCAAGGTTTGAGCGCGCTTGGAAGCAGTTACAATGATTTCTTCTAAAGGCCCCTGAGCCTGAGCGGAAAGGCTGAGTGAGGCGGCGGAAAATGCAACGCATAGCGCTTTTAATCGGGTATTTATCATAGCGTGACCCCTTCAATGACACCTTGTGGTTTATCGTTATTAACTCGGATTTGTCATCCAGTAGCCTAACTAGTGTAACGCCTAAGCCTCCCAATTGGGTAGTGAAGCGCACAGTCACGTAAAAATTACCGTAATTTGTGGGCAAACATGCCTTAAGGTCCAAGCTAGACGGTTCTCATGGCGCCCCATGACGTTGTACACTGCAGCGATGGCGCACGGCACATTGCCGCAGGATTTTCTATGAGTACAGACTATCAGTTCGATGAACGTTTAAGTGCGCTCGACGAGATCATGTTGCGTGCAGAGCAAAATCCCAGAACACGCAACTGGGTTTTATCGCTCATGATTCTAGAAAAAAAACCAACTAAAGCGAGACTCCTCGAGCAACTCGAGCGGGCGAGCCGAGACTTCATTCGGCTTCGACAAGTCGCAACACCGGCACCGACACCCTTGGGCTTTGCCCGCTGGCAAGCGAGCGACTCATTCAATGTAAACGATCATTTTCAAAACATTGCGATGCCAAAGGGCAGTTCGTTTCAAGATTTACTCGCGCTCACCAGCACATTTCTGAACAAACCTGGCGATCTGAGCAAACCTTTATGGGACTCAATGCTGATTGACAATATCCAGCACCCTGCCGGTACGACCGCTTTTGTATTCCGCATGCACCACGCGGTGGCCGATGGCGTCGGTGCGGTTCAGCTGTTCCTATCGCTCTTTGACACCGAGCCCACTGGCCGGCGCGACTTTGCCGACCTGCCAGTCTCGAAGCGAAAATCTTGGTTACAGCGTGTTTCTGCGGATATCCAAGACTCACTACCAGCAGTCCGAAAAGTGTCTGGAATCGCACTTCAAACCACCCTCGCCCATATTAAAGCGCCCATTCAAAGCCTGATTGACGATAAACATTTGCTCGACTCGATTCAGCGTTTGTATGGACCAACGCAAGCAACAGCATCGCCACTACTTGCACAGCGGAGTCTAGCCCGAGGCTTATTGGCCTGGGACTTCGAGTTCAACCCCTTCAAGCGTGCCCTTAAACAGCTTGGATGGTCAGTCAATGAAGGCTACCTGACCGCACTCACACTGGGTCTAAAAGACTATCATGAGCAGTTGCACTGCCCAGTCGATAGTCTGCCTATCACGATCCCCGTCAATATTCGACAAGGTGGCGCGAGTGAGCAAAGCGCCGGCAACCACATTGCGCCCGCAAAAATCATTCTGCCCATTGCCCTGAGTGACCCACATGAGATCGCTGACTCGATCTCGAATCAAGTCAGAAGCGCCATCCAAGAGCCCGCCCTACTTTTGATGGACTGGCTCGCACCGACAGTTAAAGGTGCGCCCCAGTTTGTGGTCGACCGAATAGCTGACAGCATGGCTCAAGTTGACGTGCAAGCGAGTAACGTTCCGGGCTATCCGTTCGCGCCCTATTTAGCGGGCAGTAAAATTACGCGCTCCTATCCTTTTGCACCTCTGCCCGGGGTGGCGCTGATGGTCGCGCTCTACACCCAGAACAACATTGCGCACATCGGCATTCAGCTAGACCGAGCATCAATTGACGAACCTGACAGACTTGAAGACTGTCTGAAACAGGGGTTTGAACAAATAACACTACTGGGCAACGAGGCTTAAGCAGGGATTTCGAGTGTGTTCTCGACCTTGGTGCCCTGGCCAATCATTTCGTCATACGCGCTCGCGTGAACGAGTCGGTACTCAAGCACTTGGCAGTTGCTAAAGACTCGCTTAATAGACTCTGCAGAGGGGCGCCGGATCGATGTGCCGTTTTCGATCAGCAAGTGGTCTTGGCCTGCGATATGCAATCGCGCTGTGTATAGAGACGGCATCAAAGACAAAATAGTCACACAGTCGATCGTCAGGTCGGGGTTCAGGTCGGCTATGCCTAGTTTAGGGACCATGAGTTTGAGACTCCTTTGACGCCACTTCGGCACGTGCTTCTTCTAACGTTCGCCAAGGCTTCCCTTCGCAGCGAAGGCGGTAGGGACAATCCATCGTGCAACCTCGGCACGGCAAGGCCGGTGCAGGATCATTCTTCAGTTGCATTGCTCTGCTTCTCCTCTAATACCGATTGCAAAGCGCGTTCCATCAAAAAACGCGCTTGGTTAACGTAAGTATGTACACAGGCGTGGGTTGCTGCATCGTTCCAGCCCTCTACCGCGCATTCGCTCGAATACTGCTCAAAATTCGCGAGCGATCGAATGAGCTCTGCCAGATGATGCGTACACCCACAGGGCAGCAATGAATCGACCTGCTCAAGGCGCTCAAGCGTCGCCGCATCGAATAGCCGAGGTTTCAAACTGGCCAGGTCACCCACGTCAGCATTGCCCTGTTCTACCTCGAGCATCTGACGTAGCCGGTTAATTTGCACCTGAACTCTTTCTGTATCAAGGGGACTTTTTAAACTCGCAATACCCTGTTCAGCCAGCTGCTCGACCCAGTGCGGATTACCGAACTCATAAATGACCAGTGTTGCTGGGCTCCCTATTTGTGCACGCGCCTGCTGAATTAACTCGAACTGCTGGCGACTGAGTGACCCGACTGACACCACAAAAATCTGTGCGGGCAGCAAAGTCAGTGAACCTTGATCGACCACCGTCGTCAAATCTTCGCGAAGTAACCGAGCGTCGAGTCCTGATGCCACCGACCCATGCTGATCGAGCCAGCCGCATAGAGTCTGCCCCAAGAAGAGCGTCTTTACCCTTTTCGCTTTCTGCGACGATGCCCCTGCCTGATCCAACAATGCGGCGAGGGTCTTACCCTCCATACCGGCAATTTCCCCAATTCGATAGCCTTTATCGACTAAGCTCGAGACGATCTGCAAGTGTTCAAGATCCGTCTGAGTATACATTCGGCGACCCGTCTTCGACTTGTAGCTGGCACCAAGCTGGTATCGTCGATCCCAGATGCGCAATGTCCCGGGCTTAATCCGGGTCAATCGCGCGACTGTGCCAATGCCGTAAAGTGGACGAGCTTCTAATTCAATTGAATTCATGGGGCCCCTGTGTATCGTTTTTGTTTCAATAATAGTTATACAAACCGAGTCAAATAGCAAACCTAGAGGAAAGCAATCACGTACACTGTGTTGCAGGTATTTAATCCACTAGGAGGTACTCATGGTAATGTTTTCCGCTGAACTAGACGACTCAGTCGATTTTTTCTTCGGTGACGCCGAGCGCTTCCCGCTTCTCACCGCCGCACAAGAAAAACAATATGACGAACAGAAATGGGAATTTGCCCATCAAGCGTTACTCGAACTGACGAAGCATCCCGAGGGTAAACAGTTCATCGCAGATTTCTGTACAACCGCGGTAGAGCAACCCGCAGATATTGAGCGGTTCTCACAACGCCATTTGTACTTTAGCTTAAAGCGCGATTTAAAACCGGTGGCCAATTCAAAAACCTGCTTCAAGCCAACGCGCGAGTTCTTAGCTGCAGTTGCACAAGGAGCGCCCCAAACTGTCGTTGCAGAGAAACTGGCTCAAAGCGAGTGGCCGGCAACGTTAATGATTGCGATTGCCATTATTGCCCAGCGCGCCTGTGGGGGGCATACCAAAGACACGATTGCAGATGCAATTTCAGTCTGGCGCCCCGAATGGATAGAGCGATGTTATAGCAATGCGCCCCAACTGCGCGGTCTATTGCAACGACCTATTCAGGGCTATCTAGCAGCCAGAGACAAACTCGTCATGCACAACATACGCTTGGTGTATAAGCTCGCTCGAGAAAATCAGACTCGGGGGATCCCAGTGCGCGACTTAGTGCAAGAGGGCATCATTGGCCTGGTGAGAGCTGCCGAAAAATTCGATTACCGAATGGGGTTCCGGTTTTCAACCTACGCCTACAACTGGACCAATCAACATATCCAGCGAGTCTGCGAAGGCAATGGTAGTTTGGTGTCCTACCCTACTCATGTCACGCAAGAAGTCAATGCCGTTCATAGAGCACGTAACGAGCAGCTCGAGAAAACGGGCGAAGAACCTTCTATAGGACTACTGGCAACACTGACAGGGCTGAGCCCCGAGAGGGTAAGATCGCTGCGTCAGCTGTCAAACCTGACGGTGTCGCTTGAAATTGAGGACGACGATGAAAATCCGCTCGTACCCGAGTCTGCTCTGGTAGACTGTGATTCGAACCCTGCCTTCGAACAAGCTCAGAACCAGAGCTTAAAGCGGCTACTCGACCAACAGCTACAGCAGCTAGATGGGCGTGAGCAGTTTATTCTGAAGGCTCGCTGGGGTTTAGACGGGCTGCCATCAAGAACGCTAGCGCAACTGGCTGATCAGTTGGAAGTCAGTCGAGAACTGGTGAGGCAGCTCGAGAAATCGGCATTAAGAAAGCTGAAAGTCGACAGCGCACTCAACGACGCATTTCAGCAACTCTCAGCTTGAACCGGAGACGCATCGACTGCGTATCTTTTACAGGCTGAATACACTGACATTGAGGACTGAACATGAAAAAGACGCTAATGGCATTAACACTCCTGTCCGTTTCGGGCACTGCGGCAGCTTCTTGCCCTGAGTATCTGAATCATGACATGAGAAAACTACACTCTGACGAGTCCGTTAACTTGTGTGAAACCCACAATAGCAAGCCGATGCTGATCGTTAATACGGCCAGCCACTGTGGTTTCACAAAGCAATTTACTGGCCTCGAAGAGCTCCATCAAAAGTACCGTGATCGCGGCTTTGAGGTGGTCGGATTTGCGTCCGACAGCTTCCGTCAAGAGAGCGATTCCGAAGAAGAAGCCGCCGAAGTGTGTTACGTCAATTACGGTGTCACGTTCACCATGATGGCGCCAACGGCCGTGAAAGGTGACGACGCGAATCCAGTGTTCAAGCACCTGAACGCACAAACCTCCGAGCCCTCGTGGAACTTCAACAAATACTGAGTGAACGCAAAGGGCGAAGTGATCCAAAAGTTTGGCAGCATGACGCGTCCGAACGATGAGGATCTGATCGCGGCGGTTGAATCGTTACTGTAGAGCTCGTCCTCTAACGCTAACCCCTAGACCCCGGGGGTTAGCCTGCAGAGCGCACACTCGGTAGTGACCGGTGGGCGCTCCGTTAAACTCCTGGCTACCGACGCTTTACTCTAGCCGGTAGTCTTAGCGCTTGTAAGAATCCGCCTCGGGCAAACCCGCCATGTAGTGCATTACATGAAAAATCACATTCTGCTCTAAGCTACCGCTCAGCAAATGCGCACCCGGCCCGCTGGCATAAATCGCCACATCATCGCCGCCATGTGTCTCCGCTTTGAGTGGGACAAGCGCCTCTTGGTGATAGCCGAATGCTTCGGTATCGATCTTACTGTGATCATGCCTACCTGCTGCAATCGGAAGGCCATACCGCACATCTGCATTGGTCTCGTTCTCTACATTGGCGAAACCGCGCCCATTGCCATAACTCAGAGTGGTGTAGGGTAGGCCATCATCAGCGAGTAAGGCCTCATCTGAACCCACTGGAATCACTTTTCCTAAAATCGGATTACCGCGCTTGGGATAACCCGCCATGGTCATAACATGACTGTGATCGGCTGTGACAATAATGAGCGTGTCTTTATCTGAAGTGAGTTCTCGTGCAACCGCAACCGCCTCGGATAAGGCCACGGTATCCGAGAGCGCACCCGCTGCACTACCCGCATGATGCGCGTGATCAATTCGGCCTGACTCAACCATCAAGAAAAAGCCTTGCTCATTATCAAGCAGCTCAATCGCTTTGCTGGTCATTGCAGCCAAGCTGGGCTCATCGGCAGACTTTTTGATTCGATCGGCGTCATAGCTCAAGTGTGAGGCAGTAAATAAGCCGAGTGATGGCAGCTGATCTTGAGTTAAAGCCATTAAGCCCTGCCGGTCAGACACAAAAGACGCGTTCGAGCTCTGATCAAGCCATTCCTGCACCAAATTACGACCATCGGCGCGACGGCCAGTAAACCCAAAAGTCTCTTCTAGCCCCGCGGGCAGAAAGTTGGCGGCGCCACCGCCCCAAGTAAGTTCTGGCCCATCGACGGGCTTGCCAAAAGTAG
>CBFHJC010000057.1:0-10696 GCA_965656045.1 Aequoribacter sp. | reverse complement strand
ATTCAGCCACATTATCGGGGTTATCCGACTGTCCGGAGCCACCAAGCGACTTCCAATAATTGCTGGCGGATATTTCGAATAAAGCCAAATGCACTGGCAGCGCGCCGTTGAACAGCGAATATTGCTTGTAACTTCTGAGCCCAACTGCCTTCGACTGCGACACATCCCCCGCCAGTACCGCCAGGTGCCAATTGTCGAAGTCGGCGCTGACCTTTTGGCCGATCTGGTTATACAGATATCGCAGCGAACCGCTCTCTCCCAATCGTGTACCATAAGGCGGATTACAGATCACGAGCCCCGATTCAATGGGCCTATGAGTGGGCTTAGTAAGCTCATTCAGCCCGCGCACGGATACTTTGATCGTGCTAGCGAGACCCAGTTGTTCAATATTGCTCTGCGCAGCCCGGATTGCCTTTGGGTCCGCATCGTAACCGCGGATCTCGAGCCTATTCAGTGCCTCTAGACCCACCTGTGCGCGCTTCTCTGCTTCGCTTCTTAAAATGCGCCATTGGTCTGAATTGAAATCGGGCAGAGATTCAAAACCAAACCGCGAGCGATTCAAGCCCGGCGCCCGATCACCAGCTATTAATGCGGCTTCCAGTAGCAAAGTACCCGTGCCACACATAGGATCGATCAAGGCTCCGCCCTGCGCGGCTATATCGGGCCACCCGGCGCGCACGAGTATCGCTGCGGCCAATGTTTCTTTCAGGGGCGCAGCACCCCCCTGAGCTCGATAGCCTCGCCAATGCAAACTGCCATTGCCATAATCGATACCGACACTTAAACCCTGCGGACGCAAGCGGCAATTCAACCGAATATCAGGTTGCGATTTATCTACATTGGGTCGCGCGCCCGCTTCTTGCAGAATACTGTCGACCACCGCATCTTTCACTTTCTGCGCACCAAACTGGGTATTGCGAATAGACTCGTTGGTGCCGTGAAAATCGACTGCTATGGATTGAGATGGCCGGATCCAGGCGTGCCACGATTGCACACTCAACTGATCGTAAAAAGCCTGAGCGGTTGTGCCCGGAAAATCACCCAGCAAACGAATGACCCGATTACTGACCCGGCTCCAAAGTACCATTCTCAGGCCTAGAACTTGGGGTCCCTGAGCATACACACCCGCCGTGGTCTCTTTAATATCAGCGGCGCCCAAACTTTCAAGCTCAGCACGCACTAGGGGTTCTAATCCTTTCGCGCAGCTAAAAAACCAATGGATTGTGGCGGTCGCAGACCGTTCGGGAAGTCGCATAAGCTGTCTCTGTTAACGAGGCGGCAGTATACCAGTCTAGCGAGATGAACGCGCGCACCGCAGCAGGCAATCGAGTCGGTGTACAAAAATTAGAACTTAATCGTGTCACATCATCGGTTTCAGCTAAAGTTTCAGTAAAAAAACTGGTAGCCTTAGCTTTTTTTGGCGGAAGACTCTCATGACTCAAGCATTTCATCCCCCAACCAGAACTCTCATGGGCCCTGGTCCATCGGATGTCCCACCGCAAGTACTAGAAGCTCTGGCGCGACCAACTATTGGCCACCTTGACCCCCAATTTGTGGTGTTAATGGATGATATAAAACGTTTACTGCAATATGTGTTTCAGACCAAGAATGAGCTTACTTTGCCAATCTCTGCGCCTGGATCCGCCGGCATGGAAGCCGCGTTTGTGAACCTCATAGAGCCCGGTGATCGCGTCATTGTATGCCAGAATGGTGTATTCGGTGGACGCATGAAGGAGAACGTCGAGCGCGTAGGTGCAACCCCCATTATGGTTGAAGATGCCTGGGGCGCTCCCGTGTCGCCAGAGAAAGTGGCAGAAGCCTTCGCCAGCCACAGCGATATCAAAGCGCTTGCTTTTGTTCATGCCGAGACCTCAACCGGCGCATGGAGTGATGCCAAGACGCTAGCGAGCATCGCTCAAGCGCACGGCGCACTGGTAATCATGGATACTGTGACCGGACTCGCGGGCATACCAGTAGAGGTCGATGCATGGGGGATTGATTGCGCTTATTCTGGCACTCAGAAGTGCCTATCGTGCACCCCCGGGATTGCTCCAATCACCTTCAGCCCCAGGGCACAAGAAGTCATCGCCAACAGAACCCATAAAGTACAAAGCTGGTTTTTAGACATGCAACTCATCATGGGTTATTGGGGTGGGGCGACCAAGCGCGCCTACCATCACACGGCCCCCGTGAACGCCATGTATGCTCTCCATGAGGCCCTACGCATGGTCGAAGCAGAGGGTCTAGCGAACAGCCATGCCCGCCATCAGTGCCACCACGAGGCCCTGCGCAATGGACTCGAGGCTATGGGGCTCACTATGGCGGTAGACGCCTCTGCACGATTACCCCAACTCAATGCAGTGCTGATTCCCTCAGGTGCTGATGACGCCGCGGTTAGAGCCGCCCTACTGCAGCAGTTTGATCTTGAAATTGGTGCGGGCTTAGGGGCGCTTGCCGGCAAGACTTGGCGCATTGGATTGATGGGCTTTAGCGCTCGCGCGGTGAACGTCAGGCGGTGCCTCTTGGCACTCGAAACCGTGCTGAGTCAACAGGGTGTCCAGATTCACATCGGACAAGCCCTAGCAGCCGCCGAGCAGACGTATCGTCAGCACGAGCTAAACGTCGCGTCCTAGGATCATCGACCAAAGGCGGGGTGCCAATTGCCCCGCCTCACCTCTGTGCGTCTGGTAGATGGCATGCTGATCTGGGCTTGCGGCGGGATCAATGTGGATGCTCCAGAGCGCATCGATCTGATTAGGCATCAAGGAGTACCGGATATCCACGATCTTGTTGGCGTCATCAGGGTCCAATGCCAAGTAATCATTACTGAACCACCGGAACCGCTCAATATCGATCGCTTGCTGATACCCCTGATCGAGCCATGGCAGATCCCGAGCCACGTCGAGCTTGGCAATAGACTCGCCTTGATACACCCTCTCGCGCATACCCACGTGCACAGCATCAACGTAAAAGTGATGATCGACCTCGTAAACCACCTTGAACAGAGCGATGTTCGCGAAGCTCGGTTTCGCCTCTAAGCGGGTAGGAGAATGCCCCCGTTCTGCCGCAATCTGCCAGCCAACCTGCTCGGCGCGCTCGCGCTGAACAACGCCTAGCACCAGATAGCCAGCAAAGTATGCGGCCGCTATCGTCACAGGCAGTCTCTGCTGGTACACAATACTCAAGCCGATTCCAAGTATCAGAGGTAAGGTCACTAAGGGATCAATGATGGAGAGTGTGTTCCAAGCAACACGAGCATCACTAAACGGCCACATGAGCAGCGTACCGTAGGTAGTGCAGGCGTCGAGTAAGCCATGGGTCGCATAACCCAACAGACAAAATAAATAAGTTTGTCCTGCACTCAGACCGCGCCGCTTCCCAATGAGCGGGTGCAATACCAGTGTGCAGATGAAGGCACCGAGCGGGATAAAGAACAAAGCGTGGGTGAATTGGCGGTGGTATTCCAAGAACAGTAGCGAGTCACTCTCGGAGCGGATCAGAACATCGAGATCGGGTGCCATGCCTGCCAAAGCCCCCAAAAAGAGCGCAGCGGAAACCTGTTGCGGCTTGGCTTGGGTCGCGGCGACAACAGCCCCAATTGCGCCTTGCGTTACCGGATCCACTATTCGACTCTAGCCTGGCCGCATACATTATAACCAGCAATCCTCGGCGTTTTCGGCAAGTACATTGCTTCGCATGACACCATGGCAATATCGGCCAGTTGAAACAGTGATGTGACATCTCTGTTGATATGACAACCGCCCGCTGCGCGTTTCCAGATGGGGTTGATTCGATTTTGCCAGCGCGCTACCGAAACATCGGGCGACAGACCATGCTCTGAGAACCAAATCGATCCGCCGGGCTTCAAAACACGCTTTACCTCACGCAAAGCGTCGACAGGATTAGGGATTGTGCACAAGCTGTAGGTAATAACGGCGCTGTCCATAGAGTCGTCATCAAGTGGCAACTGATCGCCCGATAACCCTCGGTATTCGACGGGAAAAGCAACCTGAGCAACACGCTCCTGAGCCAGTTCCCATGACCGGGCGGAAGGATCAATACCAATCACGCGCTCAACCTGTTTGGCGTCGTAATGACTCAAATTGAGACCGGTACCAATGCCTATCTCTACCACTTGCCCATGCGCCTTGGGGACTACTTTGGCGCGTTGCTTGTGAAAGGTACCGCTACCACAAGCGCAGTTGATCAGATGTGGTAAGACCCGATCCTCATAAAAACTCATACCTAGCCCTCGGATGCCTTTGCTATACTCGGCGCTTTTAACACTGCGAATTTGATATGCATATTTACATAGTTACGACTGGCGGCACAATCGACAAAGTTTACTTTGATGCTAAGAGCAGTTACCACATCGGACACCCTGTCATCGAGCGATTGTTGACTGAAATGGATGTTTCTTTCACCTACGAAATTCACCCCCTGATGCGAGTCGACAGCCTGGAAATGACCGATGTGCACCGTGCACAGCTCGCCGAATGTATCACCGCATTGCCAGACGGTGCCCGGGTTATCGTCACGCATGGGACAGATACAATGACCACATCAGCGCAATACTTGGGGCCTATGAGCTCGAAAACTGTGGTGTTCACTGGCGCACTGCAGCCCGCTGCGTTCAGAGACTCAGATGCTATTTTTAATATTGGCTGCGCGCTCGGCGCGGTTCAAATGGCAGATTCTGGTGTGTTTATTGCGATGAACGGACGAGTATTTACCGCCGCTGGTGCGACCAAGAACCTATCTAAAAATCGCTTCGAAGATATCTGAATCTGCGGTTGCAGTGACGCTGGCACGCCGCGCAGCGGCTCAGTATCAGTTAGGAAAACGCGCAGATTGAGTTGTTGGCGAGCTGACGATGTTTACGAAGGCCGCACAGCAGACCATTGCTTGTCAAATAAGTGGGCCCATTCGGTTTTTGACGAGCTCACATGGCTGAAACGCCACTCAGCTACGCATAGACTTCCGGCTCTAATCGTCGCATTTCAGCTTCAATCCACTCTCTCACTTGCCTCATCAACTGATCTGGATCACGGCCCTTGCACTCAATCGGCTCTCCTATCACAACGTCAATAAGACCTGGCGTCATCGCAAAAGAGGCCCGACGCCAGCATCGACCAGAGGTGACCGCGATCGGTACGATCACTGCATCAGTTTCAACACCAAGGCGGGTTGCACCCGACTTATAGACCGGATCAGCACCAGGTAGGGTGCGAGTACCCTCGGGAAACATCACGATCCAAGTACCCTGGTCCATAATTGTTTTACCCTGCTCTGCCACTTTGTTCCAGGCTTCTTTGCGCTTAGATCGATCAATATAGATCATATCTAAACGGTAGAGGGCCCAGCCGAAAAGCGGCACCATCAAAAGTTCTTTTTTAAAGACGTAAGCCACTGGATTGGGCGCAATCGTTGGCAAAAAAAATGTTTCCCACGTTGACTGGTGCTTGGGACATAAAATCACCCGGCGACCAGACTCAGACAATGTGTCCAGTACGGAACTGCCTTGGACTCGATAGCGAACACCCGCTATTAGACGAGCGGCTTCGATCACGCTTTTAAGGTAAGGAACGGCGATGCGCCAATAAATAAATGAGGTAGACGAAACCAAAGACACAAGCAATAGAGTTAAGGCCAATGGGATCAGCGCGATTACGAGCCAAACAAAGACTAGCGCGGATCTCAGAAAATTAAGCATTAGGATTCTCTTTCGTAAACTGGGCGCCATTAAACCAAAATAGCCAGTATTTCGCCAGATCGGCGCTTTGTCTATTTACAAGCCAGCACCACCGCGACACACTGTGCGATGCGTTACGTATTGGAAATCACGGGGCAATCATCACCATGAAAAAAGTGCCTACAAAGGCAGATTTAAGGCGCGATTTAAGTGCAGAAGTCAGCGCTTATATCGAGTCAGGCGGTGTTGTAAAGCGTGTTCCCTCAGGTGTATCTGGCAAGGATCCCGGCCATACGATGCCTCGATCTATGCGCGAGATATTTAACGAACCGAAACAGGAGCGGACGCCACTGACACATGTGGTCGCTGCGATGCAAGCCCGCAAAGTGACCGAGCCCCCAAAGAAGCTAAAGCCCTCTCGACCGAAGAAAAAGGTTATTTACGACGATTTTGGTGAGCCCATCCGCACCGTATGGATCGATCAATAAGGAGCAGCCATGCCCAGCACGCCTACGATTGCGCCCTTCCGCGTTGCGATACCAGAGTCGGACCGCAAAGATCTAATCTCTCGCCTCGCTAACACCCGATGGCCTGAAGCAGAGGTTGTCAGTGACTGGTCCCAAGGCGTGCCATTGAGCTATTTGCAGGCGCTGGTACAAGACTGGCGATCGACCTACAACTGGCAGGCGTGTGAAGATTGGCTCAATACCATGGGGCTAGAACAGGTCACCTTGGGGTCTCAAACGATCGTGTTTATGCATATCAGAAGTGGCTCAGCAATGGCACAGCCGCTGTTGCTGACTCACGGATGGCCCGGATCACTTCTCGAATTTAGGGCGCTCATTCCCTTGCTGACCAGTGCCGCGGCCGAACAGTCGTTCCATCTTGTCATACCGTGCTTACCGGGTTTCGGATTCTCTAGTAAACCCGAGGCCCCAGGCACCGGCATCGCCGCCATTGCTCACCAGTTTGATCAGTTAATGCAACTCTTGGGCTATCAACAGTACTTTGCTCACGGCGGCGATTGGGGCAGCATCATCACGCAGACGCTTCCCTTAATCCCAAATTCAGGTGTTCAAGGCATTCACGTGACTCTACCGATCGTACAACCCGATCCGAACACTTTCTCTGACTTGACCGCTGAGGAACAAGCGGCGCTGGACGCTGCGGCGCACTATGCGCGATGGGACAACGGCTATTCTCAGCAACAAGCGTCTAGACCCCAAACAATAGGGTATGCACTTGCTGACTCACCGGTCGGCCAACTGGCATGGATTGTCGAAAAATTCTGGTCATGGACCGACTGCGAGAGGGATGGCATTGCAATGCCCGACAATGCCATTAGCCGAACGGCGATGCTCGATACTGTATCGCTCTATTGGTTCACTAACACTGCCGCCAGCTCAGCGCGTTTGTACTGGGAAAGCTTTCACCCCACCGGAGCCCTTCCTGCCATCGACTGCCCCACAGGGATGAGCGTTTTTCCATTCGAAATCTTCAAGGCGTCGCGGCGGTGGGTCGAGACCAGGTTCAGCGACTTACGATACTGGAGCACACCACCCCATGGCGGGCACTTTGCTGCACTAGAGCAACCGGAGTTGCTCGCACAAGAGATTCGCGCTTGCTTCAAAACGATGATCTAGCTAGCGCTGATAGATCGTTACACCCGCAATAACAGTACGCTCGACTTTAAGCTCTTCGACGGAATCGACGTTTTGAATCGGATTACCCGACAAAACCACCAAATCAGCCTGTTTACCGACTTCTATAGAACCCAGGCTGTCCTCTAACCCCGCTTGCCACGCTGCATCAATCGTTACCGCGTGAAGCGCGGATAAGATATCAATCGCTTGGTCAGCACCCAGAATCTGGCCGCTACTGGTGGTTCGATTGATCATTGCCGATACCGCGCGCAGAGGACGCATAGGAACGACAGGCGTGTCTAAGTGAGACGAGAACCTCACCCCATGCTTCAAGGCCCATTGCGCGGGACTAATATGAGCGGCTCGATCAGGACCCATGAAAATATCTCGATGACGATCTCCCCAGAAATAGACGTGCGCCGAGAAAAACGACGGCGTGACACCCAATTGAGCCATTCGCTGTATCTGGTCCTCACGAGCCATCTGAGCATGAATAAGCGTGGTGCGGTGATCTGCAATGGGATATTCCTGCAAGACCGCTTCGATCACATCAAGGGCATCATCGATCGACGCATCACCATTGGTGTGAATCGCAACCCGATAGTCATTGCGAAACAACTCCCGAACTTGTGTTAATAAGTCGGGCTTATCAACTCGAGGATAGCCACGATATTCTGCGTCGCCCTTGTATGGCTGATGGTATGGATGCGTCAGATATCCTGTGTGTCCCTGGATACTGCCATCTGCAACGATTTTAAACGCAGTGGTATGGAAGCGCTCAGAATCCCAATCTGCAGCATCGAAAGTGCCACTAGCAATCTCGCCAGCAAACTCCTGCTGCAAAGGTAATACGGTGAGACGCTGGGGTATGACACCCCATTTCGATAGCGTGCTCAGCCCCCCCATCTGATCGCGCGAACCCGCTCCCACATTCGCAGTGGTAACCCCGTGCTGAGCGTATTCTTTGACTGCTGACTTCACCATCAAAAAGCCTTCGAACAGGCTAAAGTCGGTCGCCTGTTGCAGCAAAGTCATCATCGCATTCTCTTCTAGAACACCCGTAGGCAGTCCCGAGACCGGATCTTTGACGATAACGCCACCATCTGGATTTGGGGTTTCTGCTGTGATCTCTAACTGAGCTAATGCCAGCGAGTTGACCGTGGCAAAGTGAAGAGAGCTGTGTACGGCGACCACAGGATGCTCGGTTGATACTTGATCTAAGTCTTCTCGGGTGGGGTGCCTCCGCTCAGCAATCGCTGTGTCGTCATAACTAAACCCGATCACCCACTCGCCTGGCTTTACACCCGCCGCCTGAACCTTCAAGCGCTCAATCAGCATCTCCATGTCTAGCACGCGTCCAACCGGTGGACTGCTCAAATCGGCGACTAACGTATAGATCCCCGAAGCTGGAAAATGTCCATGAGCATCGATGAATCCAGGCACCAAGGTACGACCCATTAAATCATGCACTTCAGTTTGGTCTGTCACCGTTGCCATAATTTCGTCGGTTGTACCCACTGCGACGATACGGTCGTGTTTCACTGAAACCGCCTCAGCATAGGGTTGGTCGGCATTCATTGTGATGACAGTACCGCCAATATACACCTGATGATCGGGCGCCGCCGGGGTTCGTGTCGCAATCTGAAACAACACATATAACCCACCGGCAAAGGTGGCCAGAATCAAGGCCCAGGTCGACTTACTCATAACATTTTCCCTATTGCGCCGCTGCCACAGGACCTAAGACGATATCGGCGAGTTTCGACCTATGCCAAATGGCATCACCGTACAAAGCCTTACTATGCACCTGCCGTTTAAAGAACAGATGCACATACGCTTCCCAAGTAAACCCGATGCCGCCATGCAACTGTACCGCTCGGCTAGCAGAAAAATCTGCTGTAACACTTGCTGAAGCCTTGGCCATATGGCCAGCTTGAGCGGCCCTATCTTCGCCACTGTCGTAAGCACACGCCGCGAAGTAAGCTAAGGACTTGGTTTCATCGATCTGACTCATCACATTCACTAAAGGGTGCTTTACCGCCTGGAAGAACCCTAGTGCGTGATCAAACTGCTTGCGCACGCTCACATATTCGACCGTGGTTTGCAGCAACCACTCGCCCGCACCAGTAATATCAGCAGCCAAAAGCGCCAGTATTGCTGGCTCAGCGGCGGTGAAGGCAGCCTCTGCATCGACCCCGACGCAAACGGCCTCTACATTCTTGAATGTCAGCGTTGCTTGGTCTCGAGTCAGATCGATAATTGCGTTCTGATCGCAGCTCAGACCTGCCGCCTTCGCATCGACCCAGTACCACGCAACACCCGTATCGCTTCGCGCTGCTACCAGATAAGCGTCAGCTTTGGCGGCATCCTGAACAAAAAAGGCCTGCCCGCTCAGTGTGCCATTGGCAACAGAGACCGGCGTCTTACCAGGACCACACGAACCATGTTGATCTGAAAACGCCAGACTCACGGCTTTGCCGGCCAAAATGGCTTCGAACCCGACACCGGGTTCACTGCAGTGAGATAACACCAAACCACTGTTAAGTGTTTCGAGTAAGGGACTAGGACAGGCAGACTTGCCTTGTGCTTCGATAAGACCCGCTACCGCGACCAATGGTAAGCCAAGGCCGCCATGCGCCTCAGGAACAGTCAAAATACTCCACCCTAGCTCTGTCATCTCACGCCAGATCTCTGGCTGCCATACCACTTCAGGCGCGCGATCAGGCGTTGGGTTGTGCGCCACTAGGGCATGGAGTTGATCGACAGGGAGACGATCCGTAAAAAACTTTTCGGCTTGCGTTTTTAGTGCCGCTGCATCGTCGTCGTAGCCAAAATTCTTGGGTTGCGTCATAGCTTATGCTCCTACTTCGATTTTGGCAGGCCGAGCACGCGCTCGCCCAAAATATTGCGTTGAACTTCACTGGTACCCGCAGCAATGGTGAATCCAAATGAATTCATGTAAGCCAAGGGCCATTGTCCCCCGGTCGGTGCCGCCGAGTCCGCTAAATAGAGCGTTCCTTTTGCCCCAGCGACTTCCATCGCCAAGTTCGCTGTGCGCTGATGGAGTTCACTGACTAACAGTTTGCCCTGCAGTGGAATGCGCATGGGATGATCGATCAGGCCTCGAACACGGGCTCGGCGCTGGGTCTGCATGAAACCCTCTTCCTTTACCAGCTCCTGCATTAAGGTATCTCTCAATACCGGATCTTCACTCGCTGGCTTACCATTGCGCATTGTCTCTGTGGCTAGCTTCATCACCGAACCCACTGAAGAGGTAAATGAGGTTTTGCTTTCCATGCCGCCAGCCCGCGGCGTGTCTAAGTTGCCGGCCCCGCGTTCAAATAACAAAGTGGTCATGGCG
>CBFHJC010000056.1:0-10991 GCA_965656045.1 Aequoribacter sp. | reverse complement strand
GGTTTCGCGACCGTTTCAGAGGTCTGGGGTGAATTGCAGCGCGCCGCCGGCGCGGCTGAGCGACTGATCGAGTTAATGAACTCAAAGTCATTGCTGACCGAATCCGAACACCCAGTGCCGCTCGACCCAAACCTTGCGGCCATTGAGTTTAGATCGGTCACCTTTCGCTATCCCTCAAGACCCGATCATCCGGCACTCAACGAGCTCAGCCTGAACATCAAACAAGGTGAATCAGTGGCGCTTGTGGGACCCTCGGGTGCCGGTAAATCAACCCTGTTTGAGCTGATACAACGTTTCTATGATCCCCAGTCGGGGTCAATTTTGCTGGGCGCAGTGGATATTACGCAATGCTCGCTGGAAGATCTAAGACACATGATCGGTATCGTTCCACAGCAACCTATCCTGTTCAGCACCAGCGTCTTTAACAATATTGCCTACGGGCGCGAACAGTGCAGCGAGGAAGAGGTCATTCAAGCGGCGAAGGCGGCACATGCACACGAGTTCATCGTCGACCTACCGGGCCAGTATCAGGCCGATTTAGGTGAGCAAGGCACTCGCTTATCGGGTGGGCAGAAGCAGCGAATTGCGATTGCGCGAGCGATACTTAAGAACCCTAGGCTACTGCTGCTCGACGAAGCAACCAGCGCCCTCGACACTGAGTCTGAACACCTGATTCAAACCGCTCTTAAAGACGTCATGAGGGATCGAACGACCGTGATTATCGCTCATCGCCTGTCGACGATCTTGCATGTTGATCGGATTGTGGTGCTTGATAAGGGCAGGATTTTGGCGCAGGGCACGCACCATGACCTGATCAAGACCTGCCCCCTTTACCAGCGGCTCGCTGAGCTACAGTTTAACGAGCAGGCCTTGGCGGCTGAATCCCTCGACGCTCTCGCCGAGGGCTAATCTAAACAGAACAGCGCAGTAAGGCTGTTAACTGAATTCGCGAATCAAAGCGCCCAAAGACTCTTTGGCATCGCCAAACAGCATACGTGTGTTCTCTTTATAGAACAGAGGATTCTCGATACCGGCAAAACCGGAGGCCATAGACCGTTTCAGCACAAATACTGTTTTGGCGTTATCCACGTTGATCACCGGCATACCGTAAATCGGCGAAGATTCGACTTCACGCGCAGCGGGATTCACAACGTCGTTGGCACCAATCACAATGGCAACATCAACCATATCCATTCGCGGGTTGATTTCATCCATTTCCAGCAGTTGATCATATGGCACGTCAGCTTCAGCCAGCAGTACGTTCATATGTCCGGGCATTCTTCCTGCGACGGGGTGTATACCAAAGTTGACCTCGGTGCCATTTTCTTCCATCAACTCACACAGCTCTTTCACCACGTGCTGAGCCTGAGCTACGGCCATGCCGTAACCGGGAATAATGGCAACGCTGCTGGCAGCCTCAAGAATATAATAGGCATCCTCAACTGAGATCGGTTTAATCTCGCCTTCGACCACTGTCGTCTCGACAACACCGGAGCCAAAGCCGCTGAACAAAACATGGCCTAAGGATCGGTTCATCGACTTACACATGATCTGCGTTAGGATGATACCCGACGCCCCGACCAATGAGCCTGCCACAATCAAAATATTATTGTTAACTGCGAAACCGGCGGCACATGCGGCCAAGCCCGAATAGGAATTGAGGAGTGAGATCACCACTGGCATGTCAGCACCACCAATCGGAATAACCGCCATGATGCCAAACAACAGTGATAGCCCAATCACCAGATAGAGCCACTGTAAATTGGAGGGTTCCAGACTCAGCATTACCGCGCTGGCAATGATGCCAGCAACCAGAAGTGAATTAACGATTTGTTGACCACGGAACAGTACCGCACCACTGCCAATAGTCTCACTCAACTTGCCGTAAGCAATCAGCGATCCAGTGAAAGTGACGCCACCGATTAAGACCGACAATACAATGGTCACGACCGTGAACACACTGGCGTTAGCATCTAGGGCCGACCAACCGACCAATAAGCTGGCGAGGCCGCCAAAGCCATTAAACAATGCCACCATCTCGGGCATGGAGGTCATTTGCACCAGTCGCGCAGCTGCAGCACCGATGACACCACCCACTACCATACCGATCAATATCCACTGATAGTCAACGATATTTTGATCAATCAGGGCCGCAACGATGGCAATCAGCATTCCAAGCGAAGACAGCGTATTGCCTTTTCGGGCCGTACCCGCGGACCCCAGCAGTTTTAAGCCAAAAATAAAGAGGCCAGCAGCAACAACATAGGAAAGTTCAATAATTAACCCATTGGCTGATAAGTTCATTTACGTGCCCCTTCTTTTTTCTTGAACATCGCCAGCATACGATCAGTCACCAAATAGCCACCGACAACGTTAATCGACGCCAGCGCAACCGCGCCTACGCCCAACCATTTCGAGAGATCAGGCTGACCAGTACCCGCCAGAGCGATAGCACCCACAACCGTGATACCAGAAATTGCGTTTGCGCCCGACATAAGGGGCGTATGAAGTGTAGAGGGCACTTTGTTGATTAACTCAAAACCAACAAATACCGACAGCATCAAAATGAACGTCAAAAATACAATAGTCATCTTACTGTCCCCCCTCGTAGAATTCTTTAATCGTGGTATTGGTGACCTCACCGCCGTGAGTGATGATGCAACCGGGCAAAATATCGTGATCAAAATCGATAACGAAACCTTTCGTCTCCTCGCTCCAACTGTCTTCTACCAAATTAAACAAGTTAGAGGCGTACATCTGACTGGCATCACGAGCCACATAGTTAGGTAAATTGCCCTGCCCAACAATGGTGACACCATTTAGGGTAATGACTTCGTTAGGTACCGACCCTTCCACGTTGCCGCCAGTTTCAGCCGCCATATCAACCACAACGGACCCGGGCGCCATACCCTCTAACATATCTTGCGTGACCAACACAGGTGGCTTTCTACCGAAGACTTGTGCGGTGGTGATGACCAGATCTGACTCCGCAATCACCGCTTTCTGGGCCTCGCGCTGAAGCGTAATTTGCTCTTCAGTGAGCGCCTTGGCGTAGCCATCTTTGGTCTGTCCAGTTTCGCCCAAATCAATCTCTAAAAATGTCGCACCCAGCGACTGAACTTGTTCAGCGACGACGGCCCGCGTATCAAACGCCGTCACGCGCGCGCCTAAGCGCTTGGCAGTTGCAATGGCCTGAAGGCCTGCCACGCCTGCGCCAATGACAAACACTTTAGCGGGCTTCAGAGTTCCTGCAGGGGTCATCATCATCGGTAAGATGCGGGGCAAGTGCATTGCACCCAGCATGACCGTCATGTAACCCGCCAAATTGGCTTGGGAAGACAAAGCATCCATTTTCTGGCTACGGGTAGAGCGAGGGATCATCTCCATGCTGATCGACGTGACACCGCGTGCACGGAGAGCCTCGACGAGGTCTCGCTCGTTAAAGGGATCAAGATAACTGACGTGTACGCAGCCTTCTTGCATCAGCGCCACATCTTCGAGACTGGGCTTACGCAAACGCAACAGCACGTCTGCTTGCGTAAACAATGCCTCACGATCGGCACTGACCGCAGCACCAGCATCGGCATACTCCTGATCTGTGTAACCCACGCCTAGGCCCAATCCGGCCTCAACAACGAGCTCAGCTCCCAAACGGACCAACTTTTTGGCGGTATCCGGAGTAACAGGCACGCGATTTTCTCCGGGATGAGTCTCCCGCGGAACGGCTATTCGCATTACTAGATTCCCTACTTATCGTTAATTATGATTACCCTAGTCGTGGACTACTGCGAGCCGGGCACACATCTGTGTCGATTTTGGACGCACTAAAACTTTAGCACAGAAGTCGCCAAGCGGGGACAGACAATCACGGTTATCAACTAGAAGATTTGTCGCAATGCATGTCACATTGCGACACGACGCTAAGACGCGCGCAACTGAAGGAAAGGATTCATCCACCGATGGCGAAGGCGCGTGAAGCTCAGGGGCGCATCCAGCACAGCAAGACAAATACAATCTTCGTCGGCCAAGGCTGCCGGTGAGTGAATATCACCTTGCTCTCTAAACAAAAAATCACCCGCGTGATAAGTGCCCTCAGAATCACTAAAGCCACCCTCTAGAACCAATGTCATTTCTGAGCCGCGGTGATTATGCTCTGGTATTACACCGCCCGCTTTAATGTGATAGAGCGCGAACTCGTAATAAGGATCACCGGTGCTCAAATAGCTGATACGGAGTGCCGAGGTGATCTTTTTCCATGATAAATCACTATAACCGCCCGACATCAGGCGCTGGATCATCGCTGGGATCGAATGGCGCTCTTTTCCTGAATCCCGAGGATACGTCAGCGGTGCCGCCTCGTCTAAGCGCGACATGACGATGTCTAATTGACTATCACTGACATTAACAGGCTCAAGCTCTTCGAATAGAGTTGAAGCAAGCGCCGTCTGAGCCTCGGTAATCTCGCGGCACTTGGCACAAAAACTGAGGTGGATAGAGACACATGCAGACTGAGCCAGCGGCAATGTGCCAGCAGTAAATTCGGTTAGCATGTGTATATCAGGATGAAACTTTGCCATGTCGTTCACTCATCAATCTGAATCTGTAATTTTTGTATTGCCAATCGCACTCTCGATTTTACAGTGCCCAGTGGCAAATCTAGCTCGCTTGCCACCTCGGAATGTGACTTTCCTTCCATATAAACCTTCGCCAAAATGTGCGCTTGGTCCGGCGGCAAGGTCGACATCATTTGCCGCACCCTGTCTCTGGTGCGCCTTTGGTGCAACATGGCCGCCGGCTCTTCGCCGTCTTGATCTAGCGAGATATCGTCTGCCGACAAAGGTGTATCAAACTTCTGCAGACGCCGGTATAAATCGGTTCGGCAATTTCTTGCAATGGTATACACCCAAGTACTCGCAGAGGCCTTATCTGGATTAAAACCCTCTGCTTTCTGCCACACTTTAAGCATGACTTCCTGCACCAGCTCGTCGGCATGATTCGCTGACAGCGTTGATCCGGATAGCGCAAACGCCTTGATTAGTGGCGCAAACTGCTTAAAGAATCTAGCGAAAGCGGCTCTATCGCGATGCTTCGCAATCGCCCGTAAGCACTGACTCCATTCATCTGTCCGGCGCACCGATTCAACACTGACGGTCTCATCGCCCGGCTTTTTTGTAACCACTGACATATCCTTGCCTCGGTACATGTCAGAGTAGTATACGCACAACTTAAACTACGGATCACTGTTTTCATTGATCTGATCTTAAAAACTCGACGTAAGCTACTCTGTAACAATGAAAATCAATCAGGCTAGAGGTCAAAAAAGTGAGAGTGGCGGTCGTCGGGTCAGGAATCTCCGGACTTACATGCGCATATTACTTAAGCAAGCATCATGAAGTGACGGTGTTTGAGGCCTCTCGACGCATCGGTGGACACACGGCAACCGTCGACGTGCAGCTGGGGCCACGAAAGTACGCCATTGATACTGGCTTCATCGCCTATAACGATTGGACCTACCCTAACTTCATTAACCTGCTCAACGAGATCGGGGTCAGTAGTAAGCCAACCTCGATGGGCTTTAGTGTCAAAGATGCAGCGACCGGTCTCGAATATTCAGATTATTCACTCAGAACGCTGTTTGCCCAAAAACGGAATTTGTTGTCCCCTAAGTTTCTGCGCATGGTGCTTGATATCTCATCATTTAACAAAGAAGCGTTAAAAGATCTTGAGCTAGGACACATCCAACCTCATCAAACGCTCGAATCCTACAGGCGTCAGAAAGGGCTCTCAGATAGTTTCAAGCAATGGTATCTCACGCCAATGGCGTCAGCGATCTGGTCGACCCCATGGCGAGACGTAGATGCTTTGCCGGCACTCTTTGTTTTACGCCTCTTTAAAAGCCACGGACTACTCAGCATGTCGAACCGCCCTCAGTGGCGAGTGGTCGACGGCGGCTCGCGTGAGTACCTCGGGCCTCTAACCGCGCGATTTGCGGATCGAATTATCACCAATGCACCTGTCAAAAACGTCTTGCGCCGACCCGATCGCGTGCAGTTCACCGCCGGCGGCGTAGCGCATGAATTTGATCAGATTGTGATTGCCACCCATTCTGATCAAGCACTTGCGATGCTGGCAGACCCAACCCCACTCGAAGACACCATTCTTAGTGCGATTCCTTATCAGCGGAATCAAGTCGTATTGCACACCGATAGTCGACTCCTGCCAGCTAACCGAGCAGCGTGGGCGAGTTGGAACTACACGCTAAAACCACAGCAAGACCGAGCGGTCGTTACCTACAACATGAATCTCTTACAGGGGCTTCAATCACCCGAAACCTTTTGTGTCACTTTAAATAACAAAGACGACATCAACCCACACCGAATACTCGGTGAGTTTTACCACGAGCAACCCATTTTCTCGCTCAACAGTGCACTCGCACAAAAACGATGGGGTGAAATCAATGGTATGAACAATACTTGGTACTGCGGCGCCTACTGGCACAGTGGACTGCACGAAGATGGTGTTTGTAGTGCCCTGAGAATTGCGCAAACGATACCCAGCCGACAACAGGTAGCCGCCTAGCGACTTGACTGATAGTCAGCCTCGCTGCTGCATCACGAGAGCCGGCACAATCAGCGCAAAACCCACCAAAGTCGCACCGTGAATCTGCTCACCCAGAAAGACTTGAATCAGCCCTAATGACAGTAAGGGCGCTATGAAAATCAAGTTTGCGACTTTAGAAACCTGTGTTGTCCGCTTGAGAGCCTGAGACCACAGCAGAAACGTGACGCCCATTTCAAACAAACCAATGTAAGTAGCACTTGCTAGGGCCTGCCATGACAGTGTGACCAACACCCCCGAACCCACCAACCACATTAACGCCAGCGGGCTTGCAGCCAGAAACATAGCCGCCAGCGCCACCTCGCCTGGCATCTCTAATCGGGTATTCCCCAACCAAAATATAGCCCACAACAAGGTACTTAGGAGCGCCAGTGCCAAACCCGTAATGCTCTCAATCGCACCAAAACTCAGCTGCCCCTCGGTGGCTATAACAACGACGCCAAAGTAACCCACCACCGCCATAAGAGCATCGCGCGCGCTAAAGCGCTGCCCTAACAAAGGTACGGCTAAAATAGAGAGTGTAATCGCCCAAGTGTAATTAATCGTTTGCGCCTGCTGCGCTGGGAGCAAATCATAAGCACGCAACAAGACCGAGTAGTACAGAATAGGATTCAATAGCCCCATCAACAGCAGCATCCAAGGTCGGGCTTTTAACGCATCTTTCAACTCGCCCAAACGACCCTGAACCAGCAAATAGGCGCACAGTACCAGGGCTGAAACCAGACACGAAAGCGCCACCAGACTATTCACATCGAGGTAGCGCAACGCGATTTTAAAGGCAGTGGCAACGGTCGACCACAGCAAAACGGCACTGAGACCCAGCAGCAAAGCCATTCTTGATTGAGTCAACAACGAGAGCCCCTCCTACTGAGACTGTACCCCAGAATAAATTTCGGGCATGCTCCACTTCTATCTAACCCAGTGGGAGCTTTGCCGCCGTGTCTCATCCTGATCACCCCGATTCTCCCAAGCCTATGCCACTCGGCTGGGCATTGTTACCGATCATCTTCTTGATTGCTAGCCTGAGTGCGGCGGTCGCCCTTTTTGGTTCGGATGCCTCTTACGGTGCCAATCAAATTGCTTTAATTCTGGCAGGCTGCTTGACACTCCTGGTGGGCATTGTCCGTGGCGCCTCTTATAAAGACCTGCAGCAGGGCTTGATTGAAGGCATCCATGTTGGTCTGGGTCCCATCATGATCTTACTCGCAGTCGGGATGCTGATTGGCACCTGGATTCTGTCTGGAACGGTACCCGCCATGATCTACTACGGTGTTGCGATTATCGATCCGGAATATTTCTACGCGACATCCGCCATCATTTGCGCCGTGGTCGCCATCAGTATTGGTAGCTCTTGGACCGTTGCTGGCACCCTCGGGGTTGGTTTGATGGGCATCGCGGGGAGTTTTGATCTCTCACCTGCCATCACTGCAGGGGCGATTATCTCGGGCGCTTATTTTGGAGACAAACTTTCACCGCTATCAGATACCACTAACCTTGCCTCAGCGGTTACTGGTGTCGACTTGTTTCTCCATATTCGACATATGCTGTGGACCACTATCCCCGCCTTTGTTCTCGCTTGTGTCGTCTTTTTCTTCTTGGGCAGTCAGCAAGCCGGACAGCCCGCCGACATCGCACAACTGCAGCAAGCGCTCGATCAACAATTTTCGATTGGGCCCCACCTACTGATTCCGCTGATCGTCATGCTGGTGCTTATCGTGAAACGGATGCCGGCTTATCCAGCCATTGTCATCAGTGCTCTGGTTGGTGGCTTGTTTGCTGCTGTTTTCCAAGGAGAGGCCGCCATCGCGATGGCACAATCCGGTTCGAGCGGACTACTGGGCCGGCTGGAGGGTATCTGGAGTGTGCTCTTTAACGGCTTCCAATCCTCTAGTGGCGACCCCTTCCTAGATAAACTCTTGAGCAAAGGCGGCATGTCGAGCATGCTCAATACGATCTGGCTGATTGTTTGTGCACTGAGTTTCGGCGGTATCTTAGAACGAACCGGCATATTAGATACGCTGATTAGCGTCGCTTTACGTGGGGTCAAAGGCGTGACTTCATTGGTCACCGCGACGGTGGCCACCTGTTTTTCGACCAACGTGCTTGCCGCTGATCAGTTTATTGCCATCGCTTTACCCGGGAAAATGTTCAAACAGGCCTATCACGACCAGGGCTTAGATGAACTCAACCTCTCTAGAACGCTGGAAGACGCGGGCACACTGACCTCGGTGCTGATACCTTGGAACACCTGTGGCGCTTATATGACAGCGACACTGGGCGTTGCCTCGTTTAGCTATGCGCCGTTCGCCCTCTTCAATATTTTATGCCCTCTCATTGCGATTGTGCTGGCAGCCAACCGTATCGGCCAAATGCCTTATCGAGCCGAGTCTCGCTAAGCCTCTTCCCAAGCCAGAGCTTGGACTGAAGCGAGCTGGTCATAGCCAAGAATCATCGCCGCTAAGCGCTCGAAGCCGAGCGCCACACCAGCGCAGTTTGGCACCTGATCCAAACACCCCAATAAGCGCGGATCTGGCAACATATCCTCTAATCCTCGACCCTTACGAATGGATCGATCTGATTCGAAGCGCTGGGCCTGCTCTTTCGCATCGGTGAGCTCCCAGAACCCATTGGCAAGCTCAACACCGTGAATTACCAACTCAAAACGATGAGCAACGCGCTGTCCGCCTACCGACCCTAAGCGCGCTAAAGCGGCCTGCTCAACGGCAAAATCATAAACCAACAAGGCTCTATTCTGGATTGCGGGTTCGATCGCTGACACCCACAGGGCGTCCAGCCAAGAGCCGCGATGTTCGTCTAAATCTCCGCAAAATCCGAACTGTGAAGCCGCTGCTTTTAGCTCGTCTAATGAGCTCGCATGAGAATCAACGCCAGTGATCTCTCGATACAAATCGGCATGCGATATTCGTTCAATGGTAGGAGCCTTATCCCAGCAGTATCGCAGCAGGGCTTCGACATCGTCCATTAACTGGTGATGATCGAAGCCTAAACGATACCATTCGAGCAAAGTAAATTCGGGGGAGTGCCATTGCCCAACTTCATCGTCTCGAAACGCGGTAGCAAAGGCATAAACATCACCACTGCCCTGAGCTAATAAACGCTTCAGCGCAAACTCAGGAGATGTCTGCAAATAGCGACGTTGCCCCGCCAGCTCAATTGCGACGGAGTGCAAGGCTGGATCTGTCGTTCCGAACTGACAGGCCACAGGCGCCTGCACTTCGACCAGACCTTGCTGTTTAAAATAACGTCGAATCGATGCCCTAAGGGCATCTAATGCCTCGAGCCTAGCACGCGTACTGACCACGAGTGTCTAAGACTTAGACGCCCGTGCCACGTATTCTCCCGATCGGGTATCGACTTTGATCACCTCACCTTGGGTGATAAAGAGGGGCACTTTGACGACGGCACCGGTAGACAGTTTTGCGGGCTTACTGCCACCTTGCGCCGTATCGCCTTTTAGCCCAGGGTCCGTTTCAACAATTTCGAGCTCTACAAAGTTTGACGGCGTTACCGACAGCGGAATGCCGTTATAGAACGTCACCTCGCAGGTATCTTGTTCTTTTAACCACAGGTAGGTGTCACCCACCGCTTTGGTATCTGCTTGGTGCTGTTCAAATGAGTTGGGGTCCATGAAGTAATAGAATTCACCATCGGTATAAAGGTATTCCATGGTAAGATCGACGACGTCAGCACCTTCGAGTGACTCACCTGAGCGGAAGGTGCGCTCCCAGACGCGACCCGAGGTTAAATTTCTTAATTTAACGCGATTGAAAGCCTGTCCTTTACCAGGCTTTACAAATTCGTTATCCAATATGCTGCAGGGTTCGTTGTCTAATATTACTTTGAGCCCAGGGCGAAATTCGTTGGTAGAATAGGTGGCCATACTCTTTTAGTCTCACGTTTCGTTAAGGCCCCTATGATATCGCACACTTCCCCCCAATGGCAGAGCTGTGAATGGCAATCGCTTTTGCAATCGGCGATCCGCGACTCGGATACGTTGCTCAAGGTCCTGGGACTAACAAGCGCGAAGGATCAGATTCGGCCGCTTGCAAATCCTGACTTCCCCATTCTTGCTCCGCTCCCTTTCGTAGCGCGCATGAAACAGGGCGATCCAAATGACCCCTTACTCCTGCAGGTGCTCGCCACCGATCAAGAAATTGAAATGGCAGCAGAGGGCTTACTCGATCCTTTGAATGAGGCCGCGTTCACCCCAGTTCCTGGCCTCATCCACAAATATCATGGTCGCGTGTTATTACTGACCTCGGGGCGCTGTGCGATTAACTGTCGCTACTGCTTTCGGCGACACAGCGATTACTCTGCAACCATTATGACTCCGACAAGGAAAGCGGATGTCA
>CBFHJC010000055.1:0-11399 GCA_965656045.1 Aequoribacter sp. | reverse complement strand
CAACCCCCGGCTCACAGAGCAGTGGGAAGCCCAGCGCCGTAACGATGGCATGTAAAGGCTCGATTTGCGACCGGAGCTCATCTGGCATTGGTGGACGGTGGGCCTTGTAGTTCGCGTACATCGAATCCCGAAAGGTGGGTCCTTTCGCATCGAACACAACAATTATTGGGCTGTCGGGGTAATCTGCGTGCAGGCGCTTGAGCATGCTGACAACGCCCTTGATCGCACCTGTTGGCTGGCCACTGCTGGTTTCAAGTGGTGGTAATGCATGGTAAGCGCGGTATAAGTAGGACGAACCGTCAACTAACAATACGGGCGCTTCCCTCGACTCTGACATAACACTCATCCGCAACGATACACAGACGCCATTAAACCCTATGCATCTCTCGTTTTCTATGTGGGTTAACGTATTCACATACTTTTAGGTGAGAAACGTTACATTTTGCAACACTCTGGGACAAACTGTGAAAAATACAACTAAATTTGGCCGGAAACCGCCCTAAATAACTTTCTTTTGTTAGCGTTTCGCCTATAATGCCGCTGCGTTACCAAAGGTAACAACTTGAAAGGAGGTCCCAATGAAGGTAACAAGAAGTATATCAGTCGCAGTGGCACTATTGACCCTGAGCAGCGGCGCGATCGCGAACATCCCATCGCTCGCGTTGATCAGCAAAGACATTAAGGTTACCGCAACTCAGCCCACCGTAGAGATCGCACAGTCTGGTGCAGATCAACCTACATCGGTCTCGTCAGTATCGTTAGTGTTAGAGAAAAAGCTCCAAACTCAGCTTCAGCTGACGCTTGATAAAAAGCTCGAGTATCCCGCAGCCAAATAAGCCGGCACGGCAAGGATGTTAAAATCCTTGCCTATCCCAACTCGCCACCATTGATCGCAAGGTCAGCTTCATTTTAGGTAGATCTAAAGGTGCTTTTATAAATCCGTGGTAATCGCCACGCGGGTTGATAATGACCACGTTGGCGCTATGATCCATTTGATAATTCTCGCCACCACCTGGCACTCGGCGAAAAGGCGTGTTGAGCTCGGTGGCAAACCGATGAATATCCAGGAAATCACCCGTCACACCCAAAAACTCAGGGTTAAAGAAAGGCACATAAACGGCCAATTGCTCCTGCGTATCGCGCGCAGGATCAACGGTGACCATGACAACCTTAAACTGATCCTCAACCTCAGTGCCTTCAATAAAGCCTTGAAAATCGTTCAACTCCGTCATGGTTGTCGGACAAATATCGGGGCAAAACGTAAAGCCAAAAAAGATGAGCGTCCAGCTACCTTGCAAAGCATCGCGAGAAAACTCGTTGCCATGGTGATCCACTAACGAAAAGTCACTCACTCGGCGCGGACTCTCGAAGATCAAAGTGCCATTAGCTCGCATCTCTGCAGGCGCTAGAATAGTGGGTTGAAAAATACGCGCCACAAACCCCAAAGTGATTAAGACGATAAATAGAACCACTGCAATAACAGTTCTGCGGATTCCTTTAGCTTGCGTTAATGTAGACATAAAGTCCTCACAATGTTGCCGTCGGATACCAGTAGTGATCGATTAACATCACCACGAACAGGGCCATCAAGTAAAAAATTGAGTACTTAAAAGTTTGCATCGGCGCGTCTTCGCGCCAGTAGAAAATAAGTGCCAAAGCCCAGTACAGAAAGACCAATCCTAGAACGACGGCGCCCGCCAAATACAGTGGGCCACTCAAACGGGTGACAAACGGCAACAGGGTGATGACAAACATTACAAGCGTATACAGAAGAATGTGTAGGCGCGTAAATTTATCGCCATGCGTTACCGGCAACATCGGGATATCAACCAAGGCGTATTCTTCTTTTCGATGAATGGCAAGCGCCCAAAAGTGCGGTGGCGTCCAAGCAAAAATAATCAACACCAATAGCAAGGCATGTCCGTGGATCTCGCCGGTCACTGCCGTCCATCCCAGCAGTGGGGGCGCCGCTCCGGCAAGACCGCCAATAACAATATTCTGCGGCGTAGCGCGCTTCAAGAACAAGGTATAAATAAAGGCGTAACCCACCAGTGACGCAAACGTCAGCCAGGCTGTAAGCGCATTGACCCAGAAAAGGAGAATACCCATACCTGCGACACCCAGTAGCAGAGCAAAGATGATGGCCTGTGGCGTGGTAACGACGCCGGTTGCGACGGGCCGCTTTGCGGTCCGTAACATCTTGGTATCAATACCTTGATCGATAATATGGTTGATTGCCGCCGCCGCTCCGGCACAGAGCGCAATACCGAGATTCCCAAGGATCAGCGGTTGCCATGGCACCCAGCCTGGCACTGCCATAAACATACCAATGGCAGAAGTGAGAATCATCAAAGCAACCACGTTCGGCTTGGTCAAAACGTAAAAATCTTTGATCCGCGGCTTGGGGCTACCAGTCAGAGAAGAAGTTGCCATATTAATCAGCCGAGTTTTTTAGCAGAAATTTCAGGTCAGACGTCACGTCTTTATAATGCACCGTCGACTCGTAAGACATCATCATCCAGCCCGCCGGATCCACTACGTACCACATGCCAGCCGCACTCTGCCCAAAAGTCGTCTGGTAGTCCTGCGCATCCATATGGAGTAACGGCATTGCTTTGTGGTAGCCCTCTAGATATTCACCGATTTGAGTCACGCCCTCTGCCATAGAATCCGACAACACAGCGGGTAATGGCGAATCAAGATTAACTCGCTCAGGGCTGACATAAACGCGACGAATCCGGCCAAACTCTTTGCCCAAACCAAGATGGATTTGTCTGGTTAAATATAAGGTAGATAAGCAGATATCGTCGCACTGCGACGGCACAGGCACTAACAGCGTCCACTGTGGCTCCGAACCTGCAAACAATGCTTGGGCACCAAACTGATTCTGATAGGAAAAGTCATTGAGCTGAGTCGGAGGATTCAAGAGAACACCGTGGTTAGAGGTACCCAACAGATCGACTAAATCAATATCACCACGCGACACAAAGAACCATAACCAAGTCGCGGCCAAAACCATAGTCACGGGCAGCCCAACAATACTCAAAAGAATTAAGCGGCTATTACGTGTCGCTGTATTATCCATTCGTACCCTCTACGTTTGACCGTCCAGAAACAACCGCCCAAATATTGGTTGAGCGGTGTAAGAATAGCAGGAACAACACCACTGCCATCGCGAACCATTGTAGGGCATACCCTTGGTGTTTGGCATCGGAAACATTTACTACAGGCCAAGATGCTTCAAAGGCGGCAGGGTCATCTTCCCGGAGTCTTATCAGGTGCGGAAACACCCTTGCTGAGGTTGGAAGTCTTGACGAAAATGCGGCCGCATCAAAGGTTTGCGCCGTTATCGGAAACGCCTGATCCTGAAGAAGATCATCAGCGAGCATGAACGCGTCGCCCGGAGAAATATAGATAGATCCAGCGATGGTGGGGCCCGGTTCAGTCATGGGGATGACCGTATCTGACTGACGCGACGGATCTGCTGGCACCCAGCCTCGATTCACGAAAAACAACCCACCGGTTTCATCCTGAAAAACCTGAATGACATCGTTACCAAAGCGCCCACGTTTGATTTGATTATCAAGCAAGAATTGCGGTGGCAAAAACGCGCCCACCAGCGTGATCGGCATACCGTTGAGATCGCTATCGGAAAGCTGGCTCAGTGCCTTTGCGCCATTGAGTGGCGAGGCCTGCTGGCGATCGATAGCCTGCTGCATCAGAACGCGCTTTTCTTCTGCTCGATCTAGCTGCCAGAAACCAAAACCGATCAGAATGGGCACCATCACAACCACAAATGCCGTCAGTCTCCATTCAAAATCAAACTTCAGACCCAGTTTCAAACGTCGAGCTCCCTTTCGCAGTCGCAAGCTTATCGATGCAGACTCCGTTATACTCCCGATCAAACACAAGAGATCTAACGCTATGTTAAAAGTGATTATCGGCCTGCTAATGTTAGCGCTTATTGTCAGCCTTGGCAGTGGCTTCTACTACTTAATGACCGACCAAGGAGACAAGACAAAGCGTCGAACCTTCCACTCACTCGGCGCCCGCTTGACGCTTGCTGTGCTGCTTGCTTGTGTGATCACGTTTGGAGTGGCGACTGGTCAACTAGGCCACCAGAACCCTTGGGATGCTGGCCCCGCCAAGCAGGGCCAGGCAGACTAGCCTTAAATAATGTAAACGAATAAAAACAAGCCGACCCAAACAACGTCAACAAAGTGCCAATACCATGAAGACGCTTCGAAGCCAAAGTGGTCGTCGGCAGTAAAATGGCCGGCGCGAACAGAGCGCAGCCATTGAATTCCTAACATCACGGTGCCCATCGCAACGTGGAAACCGTGAAACCCTGTCAACATGAAGAAGGTGGAGCCATAAACGCCAGAGTTCAGTGTTAACCCGAAATGTGCGTAGGCCTCGTAATACTCCAAAATTTGAAGTGATATAAAAATAATACCCAGTAAAACGGTAATACCAAGCCAGGTGTTAAATCGTTTCCGATTACCAGATAACAGTCCCTCGTGCGCAATATGCACAGTGCCACTTGAAGTCAACAAGATGATGGTATTCCACAAAGGCAACCACAAGTACCATGCGCTCGCTTCAGAGAAAGCCATCGACTTGTGCGCGCTCGTGAAAGTACCGTTGTTAGCCATGATCTGGTTACCCACACCACCAATCGCTTCTTGTGGCGTCAGTGCCATCGGCCAACTGAACTCAAAACCTTCCCATAAAAGATGGTTCCACGCACCGCCCTCACCTTCGCCCGCGAGCCAGGGACCAGCCAAAGTGCGCACATAAAACAAAGCGCCAAAAAACGCAGCGAAGAACATAACCTCTGAAAAGATGAACCAGAACATGCCCATCACATAAGATTTTTTTAACTGCGCGCTGTTCAAGCCTGCGATGTTTTCTTTAATAGTGGTTCTAAACCAGCTGAACAGCGTTGCCGCAAAGATACATAAACCAACGTACATTATTGTGAAAGACGCTTCGCCCTCGCCAAACGTCAACTGGTTCATCGCCGTGGCAGCACCGAATGTGCTCGTAATTAAGCCAATGGTCGCCAAAATGGCCATTGAACTTTTTTCGGGCACATAATACTTTTCGTGCGCTGTCGTTGTTGGTTCACTCATGCTGTTTCTCCCTGAAACTTTACGCGCCCACCCCCCCAAAGGGTTGCGCACTATCTGGCTGCGACGCGTCCGGTCATAGCCTCTGTTATATCAAAAATAGTGTAAGACAAGGTGATTGTCTTGATATCTGCTGGCAGGTCTTGATCGATAATGAACTGCAACGGCATTTCGGCTTGTGCATTGCCAGCCAAGGGCTGCTGGTTAAAACAGAAGCACTCGGTCTTATGAAAGTAAGCGGCTGCGCGCGAAGGCGAAATACTTGGAATGGTTTGCGCCACCATGTCTCTTGGTAGCGGATTACGAGCATAGAACACGGTGTCATTAACCGCACCGGGATGAACGCTCATGGCAGTCACAGAAGGGCCAAATTCCCATGGCATGCCCTCGTTATTGGTAGCCACAAACTGTATCGTGATATCTCGTGTCTCATCGACAACGATATCAACAGCCTGATACTGACTGCCATCTGTTTTGCCATTGATCCCCAGGGCATCACAAAGCACATCGTAGAGCGGCACCATAACAACGAAGACAAACGCAAACATACCAACAGATACCACCGCGAGTTTCACGGTGGTATCGATAACAGGATTTTTAGTAATGCGTAGCATACAGAACCCCTTAGTCGTTAATTAGCGAATTGCGGGTGGGGTTTCAAACGTGTGGTAAGGCGCTGGTGTCGCGACCGTCCACTCTAAACCTTCTGCGCCATCCCATGTTTTTTCTTCGCTGACGCGCTTACCTGCCACGATGGTTGCAATCACGTTGTACAAGAAGAGGATTTGAGACGCGCCATAAATAAACGCACCAATACTCGACATCATGTTGAAGTCAGCGAACTGCAACGCGTAGTCAGGGATCCGGCGGGGCATACCTGCCAATCCAACGAAATGCTGCGGGAAGAAGGTAATGTTGAAACCAATAAATGAGATCCAGAAGTGGGTTTTACCCATGGTCTCGTTGTACATACGACCACACCACTTAGGCAACCAATAATACACAGCCGCCGTCATGCTGAATACCGCACCGGCAACCATCACGTAGTGGAAGTGGGCAACTACGAAGTAGCTGTCATGATACTGGAAGTCGGCCGGTGCAATCGAAAGCATCAGGCCAGTGAAGCCGCCAATAGTGAACAGTACTAAGAAACCAATGCAGAAGAGCATCGGCGTTTCAAAGGTCATTGAGCCACGCCACATTGTGGTAATCCAATTGAACACTTTGACGCCTGTGGGTACTGCAATGAGCATCGTCGCGTACATGAAGAACAGCTCACCAGCGATTGGCATACCCACTGTGTACATGTGGTGTGCCCACACGATGAATGATAAAAACGCGATGGCTGCCGTTGCGTACACCATCGACGCATAACCGAACAATGGCTTACGAGAGAATGCCGGAATGATCTGAGACACCACACCAAACGCGGGTAGGATGATGATGTAAACTTCTGGGTGTCCAAAGAACCAGAAAATATGCTGGAACAAGACTGGGTCACCACCACCCGCAGCTGAGAAGAAGCTGGTGCCGAAGTGGATGTCCATCAACATCATAGTGACTGCGCCCGCCAAAACCGGCATCACAGCAACAAGCAAAAATGCGGTAATCAACCATGTCCAAACGAACAGTGGCATTTTCATGTAGGTCATACCAGGCGCGCGCATGTTCATAATGGTCGCGATGATGTTAATCGCTCCCATAATAGAAGACATGCCTAGCACGTGGATTGAGAAGATGAAATAAGTGACAGAGGGCGGTGCATACGTGGTCGACAGAGGCGCATAAAAAGTCCAACCAAATGCGGGCGCTCCACCTTCCATGAACAGCGTCCCTGCCAAAATCAAAAAGGCGGGGGGCAACAACCAAAACGACCAATTGTTCATGCGCGGCAATGCCATGTCTGGCGCACCGATCATCATCGGAATCATCCAGTTAGCCAAGCCCACAAAAGACGGCATGATGGCACCGAAGACCATAATCAAGCCGTGCAAGGTTGTCATTTGGTTAAAGAATGCGGGCTCGATCAATTGCATACCGGGCTGGAACAGCTCGGCACGAATGATCATTGCGAAGGCGCCGCCCAAAATGAACATTGCAAAAGAAAACCACAAGTACATGGTTCCAATATCTTTGTGATTGGTGGTAAACAGCCACCGAGAGAGCCCTTTTGCTGGGCCGTGATGATGATCTCCCATGTTAATAACCTCTCCGATTAACCTTGCTTGTGATTAAAGACGTCAATGGGCTGAACCATATCACCCATGTTGTTTCCGAATGCGTTCCGCTGGTAGGTCAAAACTGCTGCCATATCAACATCATTCAACTGCCCGCCGAAAGCCTGCATAAGACTGCCGGGCACACCGTTAATGCCGATTTCTAAGTGGCCTGACAAATCACCGGTTGCCACGGCACTGCCCGCGATTGGGGTGCCTAGACCGCCCTGACCATTCACCCCATGGCACGCAGCGCAATAGCCTTCGTAGACGCCTTTGCCGCGAGCAACCAGCTCATCCATTGTAAATGTTTGCGCCATCAATTCTTTGATCTGAGCCGCCTGCTGCTGCTTCTTGTCGAGCCATGCAGCGTAGTCTTCTTTCGAGACTACATTAACAACGATAGGCATAAAGCCGTGGTCTTTACCGCAGAGCTCGGCACACTGACCACGATAGATACCCACCTCGTCGGCACGCGTCCAAGTCTCGTTAATAAATCCGGGGATCGCGTCGCGCTTCACTGCCAGCTCAGGTACCCACCAAGAATGAATCACGTCGTTTGCGGTCACCAGCAGTCGGACCTTGGTATCCACTGGAATAACAACGGGCTCGTCTACTTCTAATAGATAATGCTCGCCTTTTTCCTCAGAGTTGTACACTTCACTCTGCGGCGTACGCAAATTACTGAAAAAACTGACGTTGTCGCCATTTTCATTCAGATACTCGTACTTCCATTTCCACTGGTAGCCGGTAACGAGAATATCCATTTCGGCATCATCCGTATCGTAGACGTAAATAAGCGTCGAAGTCGCAGGCACAGCCATCCCGATCAGAATTAAGAAGGGAACTACGGTCCAGGCGATTTCTACCTTAGTGCTCTCATGAAAGTTCGAGGCCTTAAACCCTCGCGATTTTCGATGGTAGATGATGGAGTAAAACATCACGCCAAAAACCAACACACCAATAACGACACAAATCCACAAAATTGCCATGTGTAAGTCGTAAATAGCTTGGCCCGCACTGGTCACACCAGGGGACATGTTCAGTTGGTTTACTTTATCACTTTGAGCATACGCACCACCGCTCAGGAGTGTGGCCAAAATCGCAGAAGCATAAATAGAGTGCGCGCGCAGCCGATTAATAATGGACTTCATTCCGCTGTGTCTCCGTTAATTAATTGTGTTTCACGTGTCTTCAGCCTTTGCACTAATCGGGCCTTATAAAGCCGTGCAGAGTCACACGCTGTACGCCACGGCAGTCCTGTGGAAACTGAGTCATCGCGCAGCGGCAGAATTATAGACGATGTTTACGGGAAAAACACTAACCAGCTGATTCAAATCGCTTTTTAAAGGTGAGGCTACAAATCAACATTAAACACTAGATGTTGTAGTGATTGACCATCAGGAACACTAAATACGATAAATCTGCGCTCAAACGGGAGTCGTCGGCTTAATCTGTCGCAATCGTGTTAAAGATCATTTTTGCTCGGCGGCCTCGGATCCATCAGCCGCACCGGCTCTGCCACCGTTTCGGTGCG
Source organism: Aequoribacter sp. (assembly GCA_965656045.1). Taxonomy (GTDB): domain Bacteria; phylum Pseudomonadota; class Gammaproteobacteria; order Pseudomonadales; family Halieaceae; genus Aequoribacter. The sequence goes on along the minus strand of CBFHJC010000055.1, from coordinate 2,514 downwards.
CCTTGAAATTCCCCGACTCACTCGCGTTGGCACTTCTTTGACTTTAACCGGAGCAACAGGACGATCTTCGCTGAAATCACACGCCACACACAATCGCTTATCACTATCTAGATCGACCACAATGGTATCCATTGCGGCACATTTTGGGCACACAGCTCCAGCTATAAATCTGCGTCTTTGCATAGTATTCTCCAATTTCAGTTATTGTAGCGTTGTTATCGCAAAGGTGTGAGTCATGAGTTCTGTCCGGCAATTTAAGCAATGGTCACCAGTGATTGGGAATAAGGTGTTCATTGATGCGAGCGCAGTAGTATTGGGTGATGTGACGCTCGGTGACGACGTGAGCGTATGGCCCCAGGTGTCAATCAGAGGCGATATGCATGCTATCTCGATTGGAAGCAGAACCAGCGTTCAAGATAATAGCGTGCTTCACATCACCCATGCTGGCCCATTTAATGCGGATGGATGGCCACTCGTCATTGGATCGGACGTCACAATTGGCCACAGCGTAACCCTTCACGGTTGTCACATTGGGTCGCGAGTACTCATTGGTATGGGCGCGATCGTTATGGACGGAGCGATCGTTGAAGACGAGGTTGTGATCGCTGCCGGCGCACTCGTTACCCCTCGCAAAAAGTTAGAGCGCGGATTTTTGTATGCGGGATCACCCGCAAAACAAATTCGCCCACTGACCTCTAAAGAACTTGAATTCTTTACCTACAGCGCCAACAACTACGTGCGCCTAAAAGACGAATACATCGATCACTATGGTTCTGGCCACGCCTAAGACAAGCCTCAAGCGGCAGCAATCGTTCCTCTCAAATGACTGATCACACTCGCCGTATCAGGCCGCTCGCGATGCCAGATATAAAAGGCCTCCGCTGCCTGCTCAACCAGCATCCCTAGGCCATCGGATACTGCCCATGCCGCATTCTGTGCTGCCCATCGCATAAAAATAGTGGGTTCGGCGCCATAGACCATATCGTAGCAACAACACCGCTCGCTCAGAATTTCTCCCGAAAGCGTGGGCATTTCACCATGCAGACCCGCACTGGTCGCGTTAATAATCAAATCAAAAGGGGGTTCTTGGTCTAGCTGATCAAAGCCACCTCCGGTAACCACCCCTAAATCCGTGAATTCCTGCGCCAGTCTCTGGGCTTTTATCGCGGTTCGATTGGCGATCATCAGCGCTGCAGGAGATTCACGCAGCAAAGGTTCTAAAGCACCACGAGCAGCCCCGCCAGCGCCAAGAAGAAGCACTCGCCGCTCTCGAACTTGCCAGCCATGGTTGGCGATCATGTCTCGGATCAAACCAATCCCATCGGTGGTGTCACCATAAATATCTGCGCCATCACGAACGAGGGTGTTGCACGCTTTAGCGCGCTCTGCTCTCGCACTCAAGCGTGTCGCCAAAGCGTAAGCCTGCTCTTTAAATGGGACCGTGATATTGAGTCCCGAGCCACCTGCGGTAAAGAAATCATGCGTGGCACGATCAAAGTCAGTGAGCTCGACTCGAATGGCGCGATACTGAATAGACAAACCGATCTGCCGAGCAAACTCAGCATGAATAAAAGGTGAACGGCTGTGCTTAATGGGATTGCCAAATACCGCAAAAGTAGATCGTGTGTCGCTAGACCAACCCGCGTTGCTCATGAGGATACCCAATCACGGGGCTTCAAATAATGGGTCAATAATTCGCTCTCGGGTGAACCTGCTGGCGGTTCGTAAGCATACTCCCAACGGACAAGGGGTGGTAGCGACATAAGAATCGATTCGGTGCGGCCGTTTGACTGCAACCCAAACAGGGTGCCTCGGTCATACACCAAATTAAACTCAACGTAGCGCCCTCTGCGGTATAGCTGCCAATCCTTGTGTCCTTCATTGAAGGCTTGGTGTCGGCGTCGGTTCACTATGGGTCGGTACGCCGCCATATAGGAATCACCAACCGCCCGCATAAGGGCAAAACACCGATCAAAACCACCCTTGTTAAGATCATCGAAAAACAAACCGCCGATGCCTCTAGCCTCGTTCCGGTGCGGCAAGTAAAAATAGGTATCACACCACTGTTTGTATTCTGAGTACACTTCATCGCCAAAGGGGTCACATGCCGCCTTTGCTGTTGTATGCCACTGCTTACAGTCTTCGTCAAAGCCATAGTAGGGGGTCAAATCATAGCCCCCACCAAACCACCATATCGGATCTTCACCCTCTTTTTCAGCAACGAAGAATCTGACATTTGCATGTGATGTAGGAACAAATGGATTATTCGGATGAATCACTAGGGACACGCCCATCGCCTGGAAACTACGCCCCGCAAGCTCAGGTCGATTGTGTGTAGCCGAGCCCGGCATCGAAGCACCCATGACATGCGAGAAATTAACACCGCCTTTTTCAATCAGGTCGCCCCCCGCTAAAACGCGAGAGCGACCCCCGCCACCTTCCTCTCGGACCCAGCTGTCAGTGATAAACCGAGAGTGATCTAAATCTTCGAACTCCGCGCAAATCGCATCTTGA
>CBFHJC010000054.1:0-11408 GCA_965656045.1 Aequoribacter sp. | reverse complement strand
CAAGCGACTCGCCAACTATGACTGAACCAACGGCTTTACATCACCTCAGCGCTCGCTTAGAAGCTTTACTGGTGGATCGTAATCCACGTGGTATGGCGGCCCTAAGCCAGCAACTGGAATCAGGGTATGCCTACCGTGCTGCCCGCCTGCTGTGGGAAAACCGACAAGGTAAAATTCTGATCGGCACGGGATTTCCCGTCGCGAACACCTTTGAAACCGATGGCCCCGCCGGTGCAATGGCTCTGTACGAGGCTCTCGACGCTCTGGGTGCCGATGTCTGCTTGGCCTGCCCACCCTCACTGGCAGCCGTTCTAGCGCCAACACATCAAGTCATCGCGCTCCATTCCGCAGTATCCGCCAGTAGCCTTAGTCATTGTCAGGACAGCTTGGCTCGGTTTACACCAGACCTCATTGTGGCGATCGAGGTGCCCGGATGCGCTGCTGACGGCCACTATTACAATATCTGCGGCATTGATATTTCGGCCCAATGTGGCAACTTTGAAGACTTCGTCAGAGCGAGCCACTGCCCTGTCATTGCGATAGGAGACGGGGGCAACGAGCTAGGTATGGGATCGGTCGATCCTGAGCGCGCGCAGCTGCCTATTAAAGCCGCAGCAACACCTTGCGATGAGCTCGTCATTGCCGATGTCAGCAACTGGGGCGGCTACGGTCTAGTGGCTTTTCTAGGCTACTGGGCCAACCGTCCCTTCTTAGACCGACTCATTGAGCGACCATTGTTAGAGTGGTTGCGAGAAAGAGGTGCGGTTGATGGTGTGACCCACGCAAGCACCGCCACTGAGGACGGTTTACCCATGGGCAGCGGTAATGTGATCATCCGTGGCATACAATCGCTATTTACTGATTTCTCGAGAGAACCTTAGTATGGAACCGATGGTTTATTTAAATGGGCAGTTTCTGCCAAAAGAGCAAGCCACCATCTCTCCGATGGACCGAGGCTTCTTATTCGGTGATGGCATCTACGAAGTCATCCCCTGCAATCAGGGACGTACAATTGCACTTGAGCGACACCTGGATCGACTCGAGCGAAATCTGTCTCGGATCAAGTTACACCAAGCCATTGGTAAGACAGATTGGCGGGCTGTCGTCGAACAGCTTCTATCTCAGTCAAACCTTGCCAGCTCCGGCATCTACCTTCAGATTACACGTGGGGTCGCCGAACGCAGGCACCACACCTATACCCAAGATTTAGTGCCTACAGAATTTGCATACGTTTTCAGCACCCCACCGCCGCCCGATGCTCTCAAGCCCGCAACGCAAACCCTGCGTCTCAAATCTCAGCTCGACCTTCGCTGGCAACAGTGTGATATCAAGGTCACTGCGCTGCTTGGCAATGTCATGCACTACCAGCAAGCGATCGATGAGGGCTTCGACGAAGCGCTTCTCTATACTCACACTCATCGCATTACTGAAGCGGCAGCCAGCAACGTGTTTTGCGTGATTGATGGAACCATCAAAACGCCCACTCTAGACGAGCGATTACTGCCTGGGGTGACTCGTAGTTTATTGATCGACATCCTGCGTGATCACAGCAATGTCCCTGTTGTCGAGTGCGATCTAACACTCGCAGATGCGCTCAAAGCAGACGAGGTTTGGCTCACCTCTTCCACCCGCGAAATCGCGCCTGTTGGCCAGATTGACGGGCATCAGATCGGAACCGGCGAGATTGGCTCGATCTGGCGTCATGCGGTAGACCTTTTCCAAAGCCATAAGTTCGACTACCCATGACCAGACCCACCAAAGCGACTATCGATCTCTCGGCGCTGCAGCACAACGCACAAGCCTTGCGGGACCGGGCTCCCAATAGCCGCTGCTTGTTTGTGGTAAAAGCGGATGCCTATGGCCATGGTATTGAGCTTGTGGCTCCAGCACTGCAGAAGCTCGGAGATGGCTTCGCGGTGGCCCATTGCGACGAGGGGATTGCCCTTCGGCATTTAGGGATCGACCAGCCAATACTGATCCTTGAGGGCAGCTTCGATGCCGATGAACTCGCACTCGCACATCATCACAACCTCACGGTAGCGCTCACCAACTCGACTCAAATAGCCGATTATTTTGGCACGGCAACCGATCAGAGGCCCGCGATTTGGCTCAAACTGGATACTGGGATGCATCGTCTGGGATTAACGCATGCCGAGATCAACGATTTTGCTAGCCGCGCTACTTCGAGCCAATCCACAGTACTCTTTACTCATTTTTCTGATGCCGATCAGAGCGACGAGCGGACCGAACTGCAGCTGCAAAGACTCATCAATCTCGGCAAGGCCTTACGCTACCCAATGAGTGCAGCTAACTCGCCGGCATTACTCCGCTACCCCAACACACATCTAGATTGGGTACGACCCGGATACGCCATTTATGGCAATCCGCCCTCAGGCGCTGATGCCCCCGATTTACAGCCCGTAATGACGGTTCAATCGCGTATCCACAGCCTCCGAACCATAGCTGCAGGCGAGTGCGTAGGTTACGGCAGCACTTGGTGTGCTCATCGACAATCTGTGATCGCCACTATTCCCATTGGCTATGCCGACGGCTATCCGCGATCAGCACGGAATGGGACACCCGTCCTAGTTAACGGCCGTCTCGCTGAGCTCGCGGGCCGTGTATCCATGGATCTCATTACCGTAGACGTTACCAACATAGGTCCGGTACAGGTTGGTGACCCTGTCGAACTGTGGGGCAAAAGTCTCCCCGTATCTGTAATCGCTGATTACAACGATTTATCAGGGTACGAGATTCTTGCCAGAATCCCGAAACGCCTGCCACGAATTCCGCTAAACCTACAAATTGACCCAGCTTGACAGCGCTGGCTGAATAAACTGCACGCCTTCCAAGGTTTCTAAAACAATAGCATCGGACTGGACCTCGATCAGACTCAAGGAGCTGCTGATGGTATCGCCCGCGCTGTACCAAGCGCCATTGAGCATCACGCGACTAACACCATCTGATGCATAGTCATGCGCGCTATAAAGCAAGGTAGCGATCTGATCACGGATCTGGGGACTCAGCTCATCCAAGCGCGGCAACGTCGAGTCGATTGTCGCAGCGCTCTCCAGCTGTCGCTCGGCTTCTTCTAAGAGCGCATCAACCGCCCTCGTATCGGCAGATTCTGACGGGCTCAATCTCGCTATCTGCGTCTCTTGGACGCCCTCGCCCGATTTTTCTGACGAAGGTATCGGCGCTATCTGATCAGCTAAAGCCTCGCGCTCGGCTAGCCGAGCCCTTTCCGCTTCACTGTAAAGTGAATCGTAGCGCGGCCGCGGGTTCACACGCTCTTCCACCGGCGAAAGCTCTGGGGTAACCGAGGACCGAGCGATGTTAGGCTCTGCGGCAGTGAACCCTGCGATATGAGGCTCTGTAATAGTGGATCCGACGATATTGGATCCTGCACTATTTGGCCTTGAGATCCTCTGCTCTGCCTCACCCGCGGTGGTCTCGACTTGCTCGCCTGCCACCATGGCGGTTGGCGCTGATGCTAAAAGTCGCGTCAAACTGTACGTTATCGCGGCCGTGATCATCACCGTGGCGAGCAGCCATACCCAACGATAATCTCGGCGCTTAATTTCAGTGGGTGAACTGGTGTTCCCCGAGGCGCGTTGAAAGGCTTCGTTAATCAGAGTCACGAATCTGACCTCTTTGCCATTGCCATCGCAGTTCATCAAGACTGGGCCTTTCATTCAGCACAGCATTCAAGCGAACCAGCGTCTCTTGACCCACCACACCATCGGTCGTTAATCCCTGCTCGGACTGAAATTCAATGACACGAGCGTGAAGAAACTCGGTAAATTCTCGCTCCGCCAACACTCGAGTCGTACCATCGATGCGAGCTAATTTTTGCGCGATCTGCGCTACCACCTCACCAGCTGAACCCAAGCCCACTGGCCCATCAAAGCCCGTCGGGGGCTGCCAAATATAGGAATAACCACCTGTCCACATCGGAGCCACCTGAGCTAATGAAGTCATCACAATACCCTCTGACGACGCGAGTTCGATTGCTTTCACTTCAGTGCCATCCAGAAGCACTGAGTGCAGGAGTACATGCTGCCTCTCGCGGAGTGGCGTGAGTAACTCAAGAATAACCGGACGGTTGAGTGCAGCCAGTGCCTGCCAATCGCCATTCACGGCCTGTTGGCATCGCAGCAGAGAGCGATCCGTACAAGGTGTTCCAGCACCGTCATAACTGCGCCACAGCACAGCGAGTAGACGCTCGTAGTGTTCAATAGGCAGAGTCGGAACAACTGCTGATGGCGCAATTTCAGCTGCTGTGTCTTTAAGAGGAGTACTGCCAGAGTTGCCGTTGATCAAAACCCACCCGAGCGCCGCAGTAGCCAACAATGCGATGGCTGCGACACCCATAGTCAGCCAATGTACTCTTGCCGCTCTGGGCGTAGTCTCAGACTTAACCTGCAGTTCACCATCGAGTTGCCAAAGTTCGTGCGCTGCTAATTTGGTCAGGGCTTTATCTGCCACTCGAAGTTGCTTGGCGAATAGTGCAAGAAGAACTCGATCACAGAGCAAGTTGATGAGCCTAGGAACCCCGCCTGTGAATCGGTAAATGGCCTCTACACTATCTTTGCCGAACAGCGAAATACCGGGCGCGAGCCCTGCGACCGCTAACCTATGATCCAGATAGGCTTGCACCTCGTGCAGGCTGAGCGCACCAAGCTTATAGCGTCCAGTCACTCGTTGATTCAACTGCCGAAGCTCGGGTTTGTTGAGCTTGGTTAATAATTCCGGCTGACCGATGAGTACGATCTGCAAGAGTTTGTGGGTATCGGTCTCGAGATTGGTTAACAGCCTGACCTGCTCAAGTACGTCTAAGCTCAAATGCTGAGCTTCATCGATCATCAAAATGGTTCGCTGCCCCTGCCGATCCTGATCGAGTAAAAAAGTACCCAAAGCGTCAAAGAGCGACTTCGAGCTCGCGTTGCCGGGCACGGCAAGACCGAGCGCTTCGCACGCCGCCGCCAGAAACTCGTGTTCCGAAAGTCGTGGATTATGAATCACAGCAACCCGCGTCGAATCAGGTAACTGGGCTAGAAAATAGCGATTCAGAGTGGTTTTCCCGGTCCCTACCTCGCCCGTCAGTAAGACGAAGCCACCGCCTGATACACCGTAGAGCAAATGATTCAGCGCTTCTTTATGGCGCTCGCTTAGGTACAGGTACCTTGGATTAACCGCAATAGAAAAGGGAGATTCCCGCAGGCCGAAATAGTCTAAATACATACAAGGGTCCACAGAGGTGGCGATTTATGGCGCCGATAGATCAAGACTAACAGACTCAGTCGATTTAGGCTCGGCCCCCGGGCTACTCAGTGACATTTGACGGCATCCCGCCACGACGAAACCCCATTCGCACTGTATCCCCCTCATAACCGGCACAACTTTGCAACACCTCGATCGCCTGATCACACCACAGCACCTGATTATGCGCGTCTCGTATGCCGGCATCAAGCACCAGCGCGACGCCACGAGCACGGATGTTAAGTGCCTCAATAATGGGATAACTTTTTGCTTTAATACGCTCGTACAATGCTAGGTTGGCGGCAATATAGGCCCGGCGAGATTGCACCTCGCTAAGCAGTGTGAGCGCGTTATCGGGGGTTAAATTATAGAGCTTAATCAAAAGTTCATCTTTGGCTGGGCGTACCTTAGAGCTGCTCTCAACCCAAGCATGTAACTCCTCTAAACCAAGCGCGGTCAGCTCGTAAAGTGTTTTATCCGGCCGACGCGCCTGGGCCACGCTGCGCGAGTGCACCCATCCTTTCTGACTTAAGATCTTCAGCTCGCGATAAATTTGCTGGTGTGAGGCATGCCAAAAAAAACCGAGCGAAGTATCGAATCTCTTGGCCAGTTCATAGCCAGTAAGTTCGTCTTCGGTGAGCGCTGTCATAATGGCATAAGCTAGGGACATAAACACACTTTTGGTCACGGAGGTGTGGACTCATTATGCAATTTGTTGCATAGTTGAACAACCCTAACTCACGTAAGAGGAACTTATGAGCCTTCCCGCAATATTAAAAGATACGGTCAGAATACCCGCAATCGCCTCCCCATTATTCATCATATCGAACCCCAACCTTGTGATTGCTCAGTGCAAAGCCGGCATGATTGGCTCTTTCCCCTCTCTGAACGCTCGCCCAATCGAGGTCTTAGATGAGTGGCTGACTCGGATTAAGTCAGAACTAGCAGCCCATGATGCCGCTCACCCCGAATCACCTTCAGCACCTTACGCGGTTAACCTGATCGTACACGGATCAAACGATCGTTTAATGGCTGATCTAGAATTATGTGTCAAACATGAAGTTCCGATCATCATTACCTCGCTCGGAGCTAAGCCAGAGATTAACGAAGCAATCCACAGCTACGGCGGCATCGTGTTGCATGACATCATTAACAACAAGTTCGCCAAAAAAGCGATAGAGAAAGGGGCAGACGGCTTAATTGCTGTTGCAGCGGGCGCCGGTGGTCATGCAGGCACCCTATCGCCGTTCGCACTCGTGCAAGAAATCCGTGAGTGGTTCGATGGCCCGTTGCTGCTATCGGGCTCTATTGCCACAGGCGATGCGATACTGGGTGCACAAGCGATGGGAGCCGATATGGGATATATCGGATCAGCCTTTATTGCCACCAAAGAGGCCAACGCCGATGAGGGCTACAAGCAAGCTATCGTCGATTTTGGTGCGGATGACATTGTCTATAGCAACCTGTTTACTGGCGTGCATGGCAACTATTTAAAACCCTCTATCGAGGCGGCTGGTCTAGATCCCGACAATTTACCCGTGAGCGATCCCTCCGCGATGAACTTTGGCTCCGGCGGTAACACTGATGCTAAAACTTGGAAGGACATCTGGGGCTGCGGTCAGGGAATCGGCGCCGTCAAACAAATTGAAGGTGCCGGCGAGCGCGTTGGACGTTTACTTGCTGAATATAACGCCGCGAAAGCACGTCTCGCGGCGATGTAATATCCCGGGCCATCGGAGTGGCGTACAGCTCCGGTGGCTCGAACTTTAGGAACGTACCGGGCAGATTCTCAGGCATGCTTGCGCAGTCATCTAAGTTCCTCTGACCACACTCCCAAGACGCTGACACCACGCACAGTTAAGGTCTAAGCGGGGATCCTTCGCAAACAACAGATCCGTACTCTTCTAGGCGAGCACTTGTCGTTTCGAAGCGGCATTCGCAAGTGTCTCGAGAGCACGCTCGGTATCATCCCACCCGATACAGGGGTCTGTGATGCTCTGGCCGTAGCAAAGAGACTCCATATCAACGAAGTTTTGGCGACCCTCAACGAGGTTGCTCTCGATCATCACACCAAAAATAGACTCATTGCCTCGCTCAACTTGTGCCGCAATATCATTGATCACGTCGCGCTGTCGCGCAGGGATTTTTCTTGAATTGGCGTGACTCGCATCGATCATGAGTTTGGTCGACAAGCCGGCTTTCTGAAGCATTTTGGTTGCATCATCGACCGAGAACATATCGTAGTTAGGGTGCGCGCCGCCGCGGAGAATCAAATGGCAGTCGGGGTTGCCCTCGGTCTGAAAAATGGCCGAATGTCCCTGTTTGGTGACCGACAAAAAATGATGGGCATGAGCAGCCGATTGAATGGCATCGATTGCAATCTGAATATCGCCATTGGTCCCATTTTTAAAACCGACTGGACAGGATAAACCAGAAGCGAGCTCGCGGTGTGTTTGACTCTCGGTTGTGCGCGCACCAATAGCGCCCCAAGCCACCAGATCTGCGAGGTATTGTGGGCTGATTAAATCCAGATACTCAGTGCCAGCAGGCAAGCCGAGCTCAGCCAGATCCGCCAGTAACTGGCGCGCTAACCCAAGACCTTTGTTTATTTGGAAGGTGTCGTTCAAATCCGGGTCGTTGATCAGTCCTTTCCAACCCACCGTCGTGCGGGGCTTTTCGAAGTAGACCCGCATAACCACGTGCAGCTCATTGACATATCGGGGTGCGAGCTCCGCTAAGCGTTGGCCGTAATCACGCGCTGCTACCGGATCATGAATCGAACACGGACCCACAACCACTGCCAATCGCTTATCCGCACCCGATAGTATGGCATGCAAGGCCTGGCGTGAGTTGTTCACTGTGGCAGCTGCTTTATCGGAGGTGGGAATTGCCGTTAATAAGACATCTGGCGCAATCAACTCAGTCGTGCCACGGATTCTCAGGTCGTCGGTGTTAACAAAAGTCATGGTGTGCTTCCAATTACTCGCCTAAAGTTAAAAATTCGCTATCTAATTCCAGCCCCAAAAACACCGAGGGGTCGATCAAGGGTTCAGACAACTGACCAATGACATTGGGTCGCACTAAATGCGCAGCTATCCATGTATGCAGACATCTGATTCGATCCTGCGCGGCAATACCACCCACGCCGCGCTGTTCGAACACTGGCTCAAACCCATTTTCGACAATAGCCGCTCTCTGCTCTGGCGTCAGGAGCTGATCCCGGAGTCGCCGATGACGATCATGATCGACCACCATTTGAGCTCTTATCTCAACAGAATTATCCACTTGCACCTGCAGCTCTGAGATCTGCCCCGCCGCTTCTATTCTATCAATAGCCAAGCTCATGACCGGATCGACCAACCAAAACAGGGTTGGGAACGGCTGACGACGAACCATTGGTGCCACCTGAATCACCGCTGGATTCTCGCCACGCCAAACAGCGATGCGCTCGAGACCTTGGGGGGCTCGACCCAGTTGCGTCGCAACTTTATCTATGATGTCTTGTGACAGCATCGCAGGCCCAAAAAGCGCGTAGCGTAGCAGAACTTGTCCGCTTTAGCAGTAAGCGCACACCAGTTTTATGTCGGACAATGCGATAGCTTGCATTTGACTTTGTTTCGCCTCCCGCCTACTCTGGCCACGTGTTTGGTGCCTGCCGCTCTGATTTGCTGAGCTGGGTAGGTTAAAAGGGAAGACTGGTGCGATACATTCAATCCCAGCGCTGCCCCCGCAACGGTAATCAGATTCAGTCTGTAAGCCCGATACCTGCCAACACGTGTAACCGATGGAGCGGAGGGCTTCCAATCTGGGTTTCTCGCTGACAACGTGTTGCCTCTGACCCCTCCCTCAGTCGCCCTAGGCTATTGAGGAGTACCAATGAAAGTTCGTTATTGCACGATCCTACTGAGCACCTTAACTGCGGTGCCCGCATCGACGCTGTGTGCTTCCCCCGTATTAGAGGAGCTCGTGATTACCTCGTCGCGTCTACCCACACAGTGGAGTCAGATAGCTACTGCTATCACCATACTCGACAGTGATCAGATCGCTGCATATGGGACGGTCTCACTGGTCGACGTTCTCAAATATCAGCCTTCCGTCTCAGTCACTCGCACGGGGGGCGCAGGCAAGGCTTCCACCGTTCGTATTCGTGGCGAGGAAGGGTATAGAACCTTGGTCCTGCTCGATGGCATACCCCTTACAGACACCTCCGGTACTCAGCACAGTGCCCGTCTAGAGCACCTCTTGACGCAAGGGATTACCTCGTTAGAGATTCTTCGCGGTCCTCAGGGATTACTGTACGGCGCCGACGCTGGCGGCATTATTAGCCTCAGCTCGAAACCGACCGAAGACGGTGTAAACACCCAGATACAACTCGAATCCGGACGCTATCAATCACGCTCTCAGGCCATCACCTCTGCTTATCGCTCAGCCAATGGTTTTATCAGTGCCACCGTGAACGAGGTTTCTACAGACGGATTTAATGCCTCTACCGCCGACACAGAATTGCGAGACGATGACGGCTACGAGAACCTCACCACACAGCTCAGCGGTCAATACTCAATTTCAGACTCTCTGTCACTCAGTGGTAGCTATCGCAGAGTCTCTGCCGATAACGAGTACGATGGTTGTTACAGCGCAAACTTTAGTCTGACCCATCGGTGCGACAATAGCTTTGACATGCAATCAGGCCGAGTGGCTCTCAGCTGGGGGTCAGAGGTCTCAGATTCTGTCATCAGCTTGACTCAAACCGAGATCGACAAGGCCTTCCTGAGTGAAGGCGTGTTTTCTTTTGGGGCTTCGGGTCAGATCGACCAGCTGAGCTATGTCGGACGCAAGGCTCTCGTGTCTGGTGTCGACCTGATTTTCGGCGCAGAGTTAGAACGCAGCCGCCTAAACGATGGTCAATTCCAGGCGAAACGAGGACAGAACAGCGTCTTTGCAGAGTTGCAGTGGGCACCGTCTGATGACTCTTTGGTATCCTTTGCAGCTCGTCATGATGACAATGACGACTTTGGTCGGCACGTTTCGACTCGAGCGAGCTACGTGCGTATTCACAACAGCACAGTCGGCATTTTCAAATACAAAGCGAGTCTAGGCACTGGTTTCAGAGCGCCCAGCTTGTACGAAATAGCCTACAATACAGGGCCTTTTGCGTTCGGTTCGGCAGCGGAGCAAGCGCTAGAAGAAGAACTCAGTCGCGGCGTTGACGTAGGTGTGGAGTATATCGGCCCCGACGGGACCCATGTGCAAGTCACGCTTTTCAAGCAGTCAATTCGCAACGCCATCGAATTTGATCTTGAGGGCTATAGCGGCTACCTGCAAACGCAAGGCACAGGCCGAGTTCAAGGTCTTGAAATGTTGTTGGACTGGCCGGTGACTGACTCTGTGGCGCTTCGAGCCAGTGCCACCTTCATGGATAGCGAGGACCCCGAAGGTGACACACGGATCTACAGACCCGATCAGCAAGGTGCACTCACGCTCGAGTTTACACCGCCCCATTCGGCCCTCAGTCTCAGTAGTGCCCTGCTGTATCGGGGAGACTCTCGGGGTATCAATCAGCAGTTGATCGAGGGCTATACTAGTCTTGATCTGCGGGCCAACTGGCAGTTAACAGCAAAGGTGGCAAGCTTTGTTCGGGTAGAGAATGCGCTGGATGCCGACAACCGTGAAATACCCGGTTTCTACGGCGTCAATTCAGCCCTCTACGCCGGGCTCACCATACATTTTTAGGAGTCGGATTCAATGAATGAATCACGCAAGAATACCAAGCACGCCAGCGCAATGAAGAAGCAGAAAAAGCAAGTCGATGCCAGCATCGAGAACGCCAATATCGAGCGCGGGATCGCTGTATTGCTGACTGGAAACGGTAAAGGCAAATCGAGCTCCGCGTTCGGTATGGTCATGCGTGCGCTGGGGTATGGGCAAACAGTGGGTGTGGTGCAGTTCATCAAGGGCGTGATTCTGTCGGGAGAGGAACTGTACCTTCGACAACATCATCCAGACGTCAAATTCTATCAAATGGGTACCGGCTTCACCTGGGATACCCAGGATCGAAGCTCCGATATCGCCGCAGCCGAGCGTACCTGGGCTGTCGCCAAAGACTTGCTTCAGGATCCTTCCGTAGATTTGGTGGTACTGGATGAGCT
>CBFHJC010000053.1:0-11553 GCA_965656045.1 Aequoribacter sp. | reverse complement strand
GTGCTGTTTTATCTTGCGCTGATGCCTGCTGATGACGTCGAGCCCATGATGCTGGTATCCGATAAGCTGGCTCATTTTATCGCTTTTTTAGGACTGGGTATTCTGGGTACTTGGTCTTATCCGCAAACTAAAATCTCAGTCGTGTTGGGTCTTATTCTATACGGCGCCGTAATTGAGGGAGCACAATCACTTACGAGTTCGCGCTCGGCAGAGTGGGCTGATTTAATTGCGGATACTACCGGTGTACTTTGCTCATTATTGTTCTTTAGGTTGCGTCATTATTTTATAAAAGCCAGTCGCTAGGTTTCGTTCATTTTAATTTCTGAATAAACCGCTTATAATTTTCCCGGTTTAATTCAATCGAGAATGGTTATGGCAAAAGAATCAGTATTTAGTATTTATTTAAAATCAAAAGCGAAAGCAAAGGCAGAAGCCAAGCGTCTTGCTTTAAAAGAAATTGATAAACTCATCGCAGTCTTACAAGAAGCCAAAGCAGAGCTCAAGAAAAAAGAAGCAGATCGCGCCGCGAAAGAAAAGCTCGCCAACATTGAGCGTATTAAAGCGATGATGGCTCAAGCGGGTGTGAGTGCTCAGGAGCTAGCCGGTAGTGCAGGTCGCGGTCGCAAAGCGGGAGCGACGGCAGTGAGTCGTGTTGCAAAGGCATCGGGCAAGGCTAAGCGCAAACCCAGTGGCCCCGTCGCGCCTAAATATCGTTTGGTAATCGATGGTCAAGAATCACTCTGGACCGGTCGAGGTCGCACACCGAAGGTGTTCCAGGCGTACTTTGATGCGGGTAATTCGCGCGAGAGCTGCGAGATTCAGTAAAGCAAAGAGTCGCCAGCGGTGTTAGGTGAGCGGCAGATCGATTACACTGGCGGTTTTCTGAAGTAGAGCGTGACTCACAGTGACTTGGCTCGTCGTACAAACTAAACCCAAGCAAGAAGAGCTTGCCTGTGAGCACCTTTCCCGTCAGGGCTACCACGTATTTTTACCCAAAATCGAACAGCGTAAGCGTGTGCGCGGTCAGTGGCGCCACGTGATTGGCCCTTTGTTTCCGCGCTATTTATTTATCGAGGCTCAGTTTGGCACCGACGACTTGGCCCCAGTGCGCTCGACCATTGGGGTAATTAATTTGGTTCGGTTTGGGCACGAAATTGTACCTGTACCAGACAGCGTTATTGAGTTTCTACAAGCGCAACAAGATCCCACAACCGGCGCAAGAGATGAGTCGGCTTGGCCGCATAAACGGGGTGACCAGGTGGATATCCTTGAGGGTCCCTTTGCCGGATTGCAGGGTATTTTTGAGATGAGCAAAGATGAAGACAGAGCTTATCTGTTAATTGAACTGCTAGGCCGCGCGACGCGGGTTCAGTTAGAAAGGTTCATGTTGGGCGATCCTCTGTAAGCCAGCCCTAATCTTGAGTCAGCCTTGGCCGCTTGATTGTCTGGCGTTACTAGGGTCTCGTGGGTCATGCATGAGTCTCGTTAGGACAGTACCGAACGGTAAGGGTTTAAGCGCGAGTCAGGAGACAAGGTGTGCAGCGACTATCTGAAATAACTAGGGGTTGTGACGTGCAGTTTGGCACCAGTGGCGTGCGCGGACTGGTTAAAGATCTTACCGATCGAGTGGTGTTTGCTTATGCCGATGCCTTTTTACGGCAAGTTGCGCCTTCGTCAGAGCGGTTGGTTGTGGGGCATGATCTGCGCGAATCCAGCATTGCTATTGCGTCCGCCTGCGCTGCGGCAGCTAAAGCTCACAATTGTCAGATTGATTACGTCGGTGTCCTGCCAACACCAGCTATCGCCCTTTATGCGCAATCTATGGGTGCGCCAGCGATTGTTGTTACAGGCTCACACATACCCTTTGACCGCAATGGTCTTAAATTTTATAGCTGTGAAGGTGAGATCACTAAGTCGCATGAAGCCCTAATCAATGAGGCGCTGGTTGATTTATCGCCGGATCTCACAACGCCCTTGCCCCCGGTCAATCAGGCTGCGTATCACCTGTATTGCCAGCGCTACTTAGATGCCTTTGGCGAGAGGTCGCTTGCGGGTTATCGCATCGGCTTATACCAGCATTCGAGTGCGGGACGCGATTTGTTTGCGGACTTATTTGCTCGCATGGGCGCAGAGGTGATTGCTCTTGGGCGCACCGAGTCATTTGTTCCGATTGACACAGAAGCGGTGAGCCCAGAGGACGAAGCTCGCGCAAGGCAGTGGGCGCAAGAGCATTCATTTGATGTGTTGTTCTCGACCGACGGGGATTCTGATCGCCCCCTGGTTGGCGACGCGAAAGGACAGTGGCTACGTGGGGATCGACTCGGGATTTTGTGTGCTCAGGCGCTTCAAGCGCAGGCCGTGGTAACACCCGTGAGCTCAAACTCAGCCGTGCTAACAGACGGTTTTTTCGACTGCGTTGCCTATACCAAAATTGGTTCGCCTTATGTGATCGAGGGAATGCGAGATTTATTGAGTCGCTACGACACCGTGGTTGGTTTTGAAGCCAATGGTGGGTTTCTGGTGGCCAGTGATCTGAGCGTCGATGGCACGATGCTAAAGGCTCTGGCAACACGAGATGCGTTATTACCCCTGTTCGCCGTTTTACGCCAGTGTCGTCAAGAGAGTTTGAGCCTTGAGCAGCTCGATCAAAGGCTGCCTGATATTTATACCTATAGCGACCGGATTAAAGGCGTAGCGCCTGAGCTCGGGCAAAGGTTTATCGAGCAATTGTCACTTGAAGCAGGTGTATTAGAAGTAGATCTTGAACTTGACCCCGTGCGTGCCACAGATACCACCGACGGCTGTCGTTTGTATTTTGATGGGGGTTTGGTGGTTCATTTTCGTCAGTCGGGTAATGCGCCAGAATTACGTTGTTATACCGAGGCATCGTCGAAGTTGATGGCGCGAGAGCTCAATGCGCGAGCGCTGGCGTGGGCTGTGACTCAGCTCTAGTGTCTGGGCGTGTCAGTTATGAGTGGTTGTTTTATGTAAGCAAGCGCTTACTCCGACTGCTCACTGAGGTGATTGCCTCGTGCGCATGACAAGTCACTCGTCTGAGTCATATCACCTGAGTGCACGGCTAAGGTTGCGGGCCCACCGCAGGCGCCCGCCGACTCACTCAGAACGCTGCATTGCCTGGGGTGCGCGGAAAGGGAATCGCGTCGCGCACGTTTTCCATGCCAGTGATGTAATTCAGTAAGCGCTCAAATCCGAGTCCGAAACCTGCGTGAGGCACGGTGCCGTAGCGGCGGAGATCTCGATACCACCACAGATGTTCTTTCATACTTGCGTCCATTCGCGCATCGAGAACATCAAGGCGCTCCTCGCGTTGACTGCCACCAATAATCTCGCCAATGCCCGGTGCCAGAACGTCCATTGCGGCGACGGTGCGCTCGTCGTCATTGAGTCGCATATAAAAGGCTTTGATGTCTTTCGGATAGTTGGTTACGACAATGGGTCTGCCAACGTGTTTTTCAGCCAAGTATCGTTCGTGTTCCGAGGCCATATCGATTCCCCATGAGACCGGGTACTCGAATGATTCCCCGCAGTTCTGCAGGATTTTTATCGCATCGGTGTAGTCGAGTCGCTCAAAGGGTTGATCGATCACATTGTTTAGGCGATCAAAGACAGTCGTATCAATGCGTTGATTAAAAAACGCAAGATCGTCTTCGCGCTCATTCATGACCCGCTTGAAAACATGCTTCAGCAAAGCTTCAGCCAAGTTGGCATTATCGGTTAAATCAGCAAACGCGACCTCGGGCTCTACCATCCAAAATTCAGCCAGATGCCGGCTGGTATTTGAATTCTCTGCCCTAAATGTGGGTCCGAAGGTATACACTTTCGACATCGCCAAGCAGTAAGACTCGACTTCGAGTTGCCCTGATACCGTAAGAAACGCTTCCTGTTCGAAAAAATCCTGGCCGAAATCGATCCCGCCCTCTGCGTTGCGCGGTGTGTTGAGGAGATCTAAGGTGCTGACTCTGAACAGTTCGCCGGCGCCTTCGCAATCGCTGCCAGTGATAATGGGTGTATTGATCCAATGAAAGCCTTGATCAAAAAAGAATTGGTGGATGGCATTGGCCAACGTTGTGCGGACTCTGGTGATGGCACCAAAGGTATTGGTGCGCGCTCTCAAATGAGCCTGGGTGCGCAGGTATTCAAAGGTGTGTCGTTTTTTTGCAATCGGGTAGCCTTCGGGATCATCGACCAATCCCACAACACGCACTTCGGTCGCTTGGATTTCGAGTGCTTGTCCGCTCCCCTCTGACTCGACCAAAACGCCACAGACTTCAACTGAGCAACCGGTTGACAGTTTTTTGATCTCAGATTCGTAATTGTGCAAATCAGCGGGCACCACAGCCTGTATGGGATCAAAGCACGAGCCGTCGTGGATGGCTAAGAATGAGATGCCGGCTTTGGAATCGCGTTTGCTACGCAGCCAACCTTGCACTCGAATCGTACTTCCGGTGCGATCAGTGGCGGCAAGTAATCGTTTAACAGAATCGACGGCAATATCATCTAGGCTCATACGTCATCCTTGTGAGTCTCTGGTGAGCAAAATTGGTGTGTGCACCAATCGCGCGCTAATTGTGACACTAAATTCACAGTAGCGTCATCAAAACGGTTTTTGATTGGGCTGTCTAAGTCGAGCACGCCGAGCAGCTGATCACGGGCCAGCAGTGGTATCACCAGTTCAGACTGCGACGCCGCGTCACAGGCAATGTGTCCCGGGAACTCGTGAACATCAGCAACGACTTGGGTGGTTCGTGTGGCCGCTGCAGTGCCACAGACGCCTTGGCCAAGGGCAATTCGAACGCACGCGGGTCTGCCTTGGAAGGCGCCCAGCACCAGCTCATGGTCTTTCAGCCAGTAGAATCCGACCCAGTTCAGATCAGCGAGCTCGTGATAGATCAGAGCGCAAAGATTGGCACTATTGGCGGTAAGGTCATATTCATCTGCGAGGAGCCCTTTCAAGGCGAGCTGCAAATCATCTTGCGATTGGTACATGTGGTTGTCCCGGCTGAAACAGGTTGCTGGATGATAGCTCAGGCGCTATGCCGAGTATTCTACTCGTTATCGCAAGAATTAGAATCAGTGGGTAAGACCCCGAGTGACTCAAAAGGCGAGTGAGCGGCAATGAGTAAGTCGTGATTGGCGAGGACTGAGTAAGGAGTGAGTGAGGAGTATGGGGTGACTAGATAAGAGTGGACAGTGAGGGAGGAGTGAGGGGGAAGTCAATAAAGAGGATTGAATAAGCCTTGTACAAAGCCCGCTGGTAGCCTTGGTATTGCGTCTAATCAGCCAAGCGTGGATCAGGCTGCCGAATGCAAGCCACACTCTCGTCCAGCATGGACTTTGGTGGGATCAAAGTAATGGCTGCAGCTCGGTAAATCCATAGCAGATCGATAGCGTTCTAATTGCTGGTCGCTCCAGTAAAACAGAGGTGCAATTTTCAGTATGCCGCGCGAGTCAATGGATACGATATCTAAGGTGTCGCGATAGTCTGATTCGAGTTTTCGAATACCAGAAATCCACACGCTGGGTTGGTGCTCTTGTAAGGCTCGCTCGAACGGCTCGAGCTTAACTTGACGGGTAAATCGTGCATGCCGCTCTGCTTCGTCTAAAGTTGGAATGGCACCCTCGATCGCTTGGCGTCGTTCCGATGTCATCAAAGGGGTGTAGACGTGTAAGTGGGTTCTTAGTCGCTTTGTCAGGGCTTCTGCAACCTGGTAGGTCTCTGCCGTATTGTACCCAGAGTCTACCCACACCACCGGTAGTCTGGGGCAGGTCTCTGAGATCATGTGTAACAAAACACCGGAATTCACTCCAAAGCTGGTCGATGCGATAGTTTTGCGACCTAAGCCGACCGTCCAGCGGATGATATCGGTGGGATCAGCCTGCCTTAAACGCTGGTTGGCAGCTTGAATTTCGTCGTGGTTTAAAGTCATGGGTCGTCACCAATCGCTCTATTGTCCTGTGTGGAAGATAGAAGATCCGACCAAGTCTGTTAAATACTGTTTCAGTCTATGCTTATACGTCTTGGGATTTGGGATTTGGGACTCGGGATTGTGTGCTCTGGACTTGCGATGACGGTGAGGGGGCAAGACCCCTCAGTGCGTGGGCTCATGCCGCTGCAAGGCCCAGGTCACGTGCTCTTGAACTAACTCACTGGGGAAGGCCAGTCGCGAGCGGAGCGCTTCGATGACGCTGATGGTGCTGGGTGCATTGCCAAGCGCTATTGCAAGGTTTCGCAGCCAGCGATGATACCCAATCCTGCGCAGTGCCGAGCCTTCGGTGCGCGCTAAATAAGTGGCTTCATCCCACAAAAACAAATCAACCAGGTCGGCACTGGCGAGGCCATGACGCGGTTGAAAATCGGGCTCCTCCGTCGGCTGCGCAAATTTGTTCCAAGGACAGCACAACTGGCAATCATCGCAGCCAAAAATTCGGTTGCCCATGAGAGGTCGAAGCGCCTCATCGATCGAGCCTTTGTGCTCAATGGTAAGGTAAGAGATACATTTGCGAGCATCGAGCTCAAAGGGCCCGGTAAATGCCTGAGTAGGGCAAATATCTAAACACGCGGTGCAGGTACCGCAGTGCTTCTCTTGTTTTGGGGGTGAGGTGGGCAGCGGTAAGTCGGTGTAGATCTCGCCCAGAAAAAACCAAGATCCCGCACTCTGGTTGATCAGCATGGTGTTTTTCGCAATCCATCCAAGGCCCGCCTGCTCGGCCAGTGCCCGCTCTAGAACCGGTGCACTATCGACGAAGGCGCGGTGATGCCCGCCGCACAAAGTCTCGATCCGTTTTGCAAGTTGTGCCAGACGTTTTCGAATCAGTTTGTGATAGTCTCGCCCCAAGGTATAGCGAGCGATATAGGCCTTGTCAGCTTGATTTAAAACGGCGAGTGGCTGATCGTCTTGTGGCAGGTAATCCATGCGCAGGGAAATGACGCGAAGCGTACCCGGTTCGAGCAGCTCGGGACGCCAGCGTTTTTCTCCGTGTGCGGCCATGAAGGTCATTTCGCCGTGATAGCCCTTCTCGAGCCATCTCTCAAGATACTTTGGATGTTCATTTAACTGAATGTCGCTCACACCGATAGCGGCGAACCCAAGCTCATGCGCCCAGTCTTGAATAGTAGAAAACGTCGATTGCCAGTGGTCTTCGGTCACGAGATTGGGCTTATCACTTATGCGCGCATATAATGGGGCTAGAGTAACGGATGAAACGGATCTTTGCATGCCAAAATCAAGCCCGACTCTCGCGCCGCGCGAGTCATTGTTGTATACGTCGGGTCGGACTCAGGCCATGGATCGTTATGTGATCGAGCAGCAGGGTTTGTCTGGTTTTACGCTGATGAGCCGGGCTGCGCGTGCAACTTTCGACGTTATTCAACAATACGCCGAGGGTCGTCGATCACTCATGCTGATTTGCGGTGGCGGTAACAATGGTGCCGATGGTCTGTTGGTTGCTTGGTTGGCCGCCCAGAAGGGGTGGCAAGTGCAGTGCGCCTTGATGGCTGACATTGATCGGCTCGAACATGATCGCGCTCGCGCTTATGATCTGTGTGTTGAGGCCAATATCGAGTTTGTGCCGCTACCACAAACACCACTGAACTCGGATTGGATTGTGGTAGATGCGCTGCTCGGCATTGGCTGGCAAGGTCCGGTGCGAGAGCCACAAAGAACTGTCATTGAGTGGATCAATCAGTGCGTGGGTCCGATCATTGCAGTGGATATGCCATCGGGGCTCTCCGCAGATACGGGTGCGGCTTTGCCGATTGCAGTAAAGGCCTCAGTTACCGTTACTTTTATTACTCTGAAACTCGGATTATTGACACATGACGGACCTGATCATGCTGGTTTCATTGTGTTTAATGATCTTGGTGTAGACGACTCGGTATATCGAAGTCACAAGGCCTGCGCTGAACGATTAGACTTTGATGTGGTCCGACAGGCTCTGCCTGCTCGCCGGCGCAATAGTCATAAAGGGCTGTTTGGTCGGGTGTTGGTGGTTGGCGGCGATCACGGCTTTGGCGGCGCTGCACTGATGGCCGCAGAGGCCTCACTAGCAAGTGGGACGGGACTGACTTCGCTGGCTACCAGAGTCTCGCACGTGAGTGCCGCACTGGCTCGAATCCCTGAGGTGATGACGCGGGGTATCTCAAATCGACATCAGCTGGCGGATTTGTTACCCACCCACAGTGTGATCGTGGTCGGACCCGGATTGGGCACTTCAGCGTGGTCGCAGCAACTTTTACAGGTGGCACTAGAGAGTGATAGCCCTTTGGTGCTCGATGCTGATGCCCTTAATTTATTAGCTCAGTTGGGCTGGACCGAGCGTATCGCCAGTCGTACTGCGCCGACTGTCATCACGCCCCATCCGGGAGAGGCCTCGCGATTGTTGGGCATCTCGTCTCGCGAGGTACAAGATGATCGCTTGCAGGCAGCTCGGTCGCTACAACAGCAACTCGGTGCTATCGTAGTACTGAAAGGGTGCGGGACTCTCATCGCGCACGCTGAGGGTGTTTTTCTTAGCGATTACGGTAACCCGGGGATGGCGTCTGGTGGCATGGGTGACATATTGAGCGGCATTATTGGTGCCATGATGGGTCAGATTAGTGATCCCCTGATGGCCGTATCGGTGGCGGTTTGTTTGCATGGCGCCGCTGCTGATCAAGCGTCGGAGCGGGGGCAAATCGGGCTGAGAGCCACGGACCTGATCCCGTGTATACGAGACCTATTGAATGATTGATGATTCGATTTCGATGGCAGATGAAGCGTCGCTGGTGGCTTTCGGTGCTCGTTTGGCAGGTGTTTTAGAACCCGGCCTAGTGATCGAGCTGAGCGGCGAGCTAGGTGCCGGTAAAACCACCTTGTCGCGCGGTATCATTCAAGCGCTAGGTCATAAAGGGGCAGTGAAAAGCCCGACTTATACCTTGGTGGAGCCCTACGAGTCCTTGACGCCGCCGGTGTACCATTTTGATTTATATCGGATTTCTAATGCGGATGAGCTCATTCACATGGGTATCGAAGATTATTTTACGCCTGCAACCGTGTGTCTGATTGAGTGGCCAGAGCGATGTCAGGGTGCATTGCCTCCGGCTGATGTGGTGATCACACTTACGCACACTGGGTCAGGTAGGCAGTTAGCGTTACGCTCGTGTTCCGCGGCAGGAGACAAGTTGAAGGAGCAACTGAGATGAGGCGATTAGGTATCGCGCTTGCGCTTATTCTGGGTGCCGTGTTGATTGCTCCGCCTGCCTTGACTGCGACAATCGACGACATTCGGGTTTGGCGCGCCCCGGATCACACACGGCTTGTTTTGGATGTGTCGGAGCCCTTTAAATACAGCACATTTGAGTTAGATAATCCCGAGCGAATCGTGGTGGATATCATCGATGCCACTTTGAAAAGCTCGACCGACGTGGCTCTGACAAATACGCCGATTAAAGCGATTCGGTCAGGTGTTCGAGCTGAGCGCAATCTGCGTTTGGTCTTGGATTTAACGGAACAAGTCAGGCTCGAAGTTTTTACCTTGAGTGCCACCGAGGTGAGTGGTGATCGATTAGTGATTGATCTGTTCGATTTAGAGCCAAAGCCGAGGGTCGTTGCGAGTCAGCCCGATAATGACGTGAAACGAGACATCGTAGTGGCTATTGATGCGGGTCACGGGGGCGAGGATCCGGGTGCGCTGGGTCCGGGCAATATCCAAGAGAAAAAAGTCGTACTTGCCATTGCAAAAGAGCTCCGCCAGTTGTTTGCGGACACCCCTGGGTTTCGACCGGTTATGATTAGAACCGGCGATTATTATGTCTCCCTCGCGGGACGTCGCAAGCTTGCCCGAGAGGCTCAGGCAGATATTTTTATTTCGATACACGCGGATGCATTCACAAATCCTCAGGCCAATGGTGCCTCGGTCTTTGCGCTCTCACTCCGAGGTGCTTCCAGTACCACCGCGCAGTATTTGGCACAGCGCGAGAATGCAGCTGACTTAGTTGGCGGTGTTACGATCGCAGGCAAAGACGACGTGTTAGCGAGCGTGCTAACTGACTTATCGATGACCTCGACGCTAGATCGCAGTATGCAGGTAGGCTCCAGTGTACTAGGCGAAATGAAGAATGTGGCTCGGCTGCATAAACCGAAGGTCGAGCAAGCGGGATTCGCGGTGTTGAAATCGCCCGATATCGTGTCAATTTTAGTGGAAACTGGATTTATCTCGAATCCAACAGAGGCCCGGCGGCTGGCCAACAGTCAGTACCGCCGTAAAATGGCGAATGCGATTTTTACTGGGGTAAAAGATTACTTTTACTCGAATCCAATCGCCGGCACCTTGGTGGCCTGGCAAAAGCAGCAGGGTGGTCGAACCTACACCATCACCAAGGGCGATACCCTGTCGGGGATTGCGCAGCGATTCAAAGTGTCTGAAGAAGCCATTCGTTCGCTCAATAACATTCAAGGGTCGCGGATTCTCGTGGGCCAAACACTAGTCATTCCCAGAGCGTAATATTATGAGTCGAATTCATGCTTTGTCACCGCAGCTGGCAAACCAGATTGCTGCCGGAGAGGTGGTTGAGCGTCCCGCGTCCGTGGTGAAAGAGATTGTCGAGAACAGCATCGATGCTGGGGCGAGTCGAATCGAGATCGATATCGAGGCCGGTGGTGTTAAGCGGATTCGAGTGCGTGATAACGGAGTAGGCATTAACCCCGAGGATCTCTCGTTGGCGCTGGCGCGTCATGCTACCTCAAAAATTGGGTCTCTCGATGATCTTGAGGCAGTGGCTAGCTTGGGTTTCAGAGGAGAGGCTCTGGCCAGTATCGCCTCCGTTTCGCGACTGGCGCTGTCCACGAATATTCTCAGCGATCCCGCCTGTGGTGTGATTGCAGAATCGGAGGGTCGTGATCAGGTGGTTTCGGTAAAACCTGCGCCACACCCTCAGGGGACAACCGTTGATGTGCGCGATTTATTCTTTAACACACCGGCGCGACGGAAGTTTCTGCGAACCGAGAAAACTGAGTACGGGCATCTTGAAGAGGTGGTTAAGCGCTTGGCATTGGCTCGGTTTGAGGTTGCGTTTCGTTTAACGCACAACGGCAAAGCGATGTTGAACCTGGGTATAGCGGATTCTTTGGCAGAGCAGCAAAAGCGGGTTGCAACCGTATGTGGTCCAGCCTTCATGGATCAAGTGATTCGAATTGAGAGCGAGCGCAGTGCGCTGCGGTTGAGTGGCTGGGTTGGATTGCCCACTTTTTCGCGATCGCAGTCAGATTTGCAGTATTTTTTTGTGAATGGACGCGTTATTCGCGACAAGTTGATTGCCCATGCGATCAAGCAGGCTTATCGCGACGTGCTGTATCATGGCCGTCATCCCGCCTTTGTTTTATATCTCGAGATCGATCCAGCCAGTGTTGACGTCAACGTGCACCCAACCAAGCATGAGGTGCGTTTTCGCGACAGTCGGGAGGTTCACAATTTCTTGTTCTCGACATTACATCGCGCGCTAGCGGATGTGCGTCCAACCGATCATTTGCAGTCATTGAGTCCTGGCATGACGCC
>CBFHJC010000052.1:0-11971 GCA_965656045.1 Aequoribacter sp. | reverse complement strand
ACACAGCAAGGACAGACGGCCAACGATACCAACGACCGGCCTGCGTTAACGGCAGTGAATGGACCTGATATACGCCAGTTGATGCCGCAAAAATCACAAGGATCACCCGAACCTGACGCGAGTCACCAGGATGCCCAGCAGGAAATAGAGCAGCTCGCGAATCTGCAACTAGAGTACGCTCATACTCAGATTGCCCTAAACGCTGCGCCGAGAGTTCTGCGAATCGACTCACAGGCCGCCAAGGCGAGTGTGGAAGCCGAGTACCTGCGCCTGTGGCGACAAAGCATCGAAACCATCGGTAACCAGTATTATCCTGAGAGCTCGAGGCGTTATGGGATCTATGGTGATGTACGGGTATTAGTGGCGATTGGCTTTGATGGGAGACTCCTAGAGACCCGATTGCTGGCGTCTTCAGGACACGCGGTATTGGATCAGGCGGTCACAAAAATCGTCCGCTTGGCCGCCCCTTATCCCCCGTTTCCACCAGAGATGCGAGACAAAGCAGATCAGATTCAAATTGTCCGAACTTGGGAATTTAAACCGATCCCACAATAACACTTTTCATCGCCCTGAAAACTGGCTATCGTTATAGCTACGGAGTGGGTTATGGGAGTCGTTATGCAAGTCTCTAGCTTAAAGAATCACCTGCTCATCGCAATGCCTTCCCTCAATGCCGGTTTCTTTAGCCAAAGCGTGACTTTTCTGTGCGAGCACGATGAGCATGGGGCGATGGGTATTGTGCTGAATAAACCACTCGAATTCGAACTCGAGCATGTGCTAGCGCAGCTCGATATCCCCTGCTCCCCCGCAGTAGGACGACTACCTGTGCTGTCTGGTGGCCCGGTGCAGCCTGAGCACGGCTTCATCTTGCACTCCTATGACGGCACCATTTATGACAGTACGCTTGCCGTGAGCGACGAGATCGCACTCACTACGTCGCTCGATATCATGCAGGCCATCGGCCACAGCACCGGCCCACAGGAATTTACTCTGGCTCTTGGCTATGCCGGCTGGGGTAAAGGGCAACTAGAACAAGAGATCAGCGACAACAGCTGGTTGACGGTACCCGCCAGTCCCGAGCTCGTTTTTAACACTAAAGCGGCTGATCTAGTCCGCTTAGCCAGCCTGCAACTCGGCATCGACATTCACCTGATGCCCACTCGAGCAGGGCATGCCTAAACCAACAACCGTACTTTGCTTTGACTACGGTCTGACCCAGATTGGGGTGGCAGTCGGAAACTCACAGCTTTGCAGTGCTCAACCACTGTGTACTCTCTCGGCGACAGATGGCACCCCCAAATGGGAGCAGATCGAGACCCTTATCAAAACCTGGAAGCCTGATAGGTTGCTGGTGGGTGAACCTAAGCATATGGATGGCAGCGAGAGTGACATGGCCCGGAGAGCGCTCAAGTTTGCGCGTCGATTAGAGGGACGCTTCGGCCTGCCTATCGCGCTGATAGACGAACGCCTCAGCAGCTTCGAAGCCAAGCAAAATGCCAAGGCACAAGGGCATTCAGGTGACTACAAGAAAATGCCCATCGATGCCCTTGCGGCAGCGCTTCTTCTTGAGAGCTATTGGGCTGAAAGCGCTTCCACTGGCTAGACAAAATTCTCTGGGGATCGCGCTTTCTCGCGAGCAACTTCTTTGGTGATAACTCGATCGGCTACCAGATCAAGCAGACACTGATCCATAGTCTGCATTCCTACCGCCTGACCCGTTTGAATCGCCGAATACATTTGTGCGATTTTATCTTCTCGGATCAAGTTTCTAATAGCCGGAGTGCCGCGCATAATTTCGTGTGCCGCCACACGGCCGCCCGTTTGTCGCTTTAGTAGGGTTTGAGAAATAACGGCTTGAAGAGATTCAGAGAGCATCGATCTGACCATCGCTTTTTCAGCCGCCGGGAACACATCCACAATACGATCGATCGTTTTCGCCGCCGAGGTGGTATGCAAGGTGCCAAAAACCAGGTGGCCGGTCTCAGCAGCGGTAAGTGCCAAGCGAATGGTTTCCAGATCGCGCATCTCTCCAACCAGAATAATATCGGGGTCTTCGCGTAAGGCTGATCGCAAAGCCTCTGCGAATCCCAAGGTATCGCGGTGCACCTCTCGCTGATTTACTAAGCACTTTTTACTTTCGTGCACAAATTCAATGGGATCTTCGATGGTTAAGATGTGTTCGTACTTGTTGTCGTTAATGTAATCAATCATCGCCGCCAGTGTGGTCGACTTACCCGAACCGGTCGGACCGGTCACCAGCACAAGGCCTCGGGGCATCATAGAGATATCCCGAAACACTTTACCCATTCCCAAGCTTTCCATGGGTAGCACCCGGGACGGAATGGTTCTAAAGACGCCGCCGCAACCCCTATTGTGATTGAACGCATTGACTCGAAATCGAGCGACGCCTGGCACTTCGAACGAAAAATCAGTCTCAAAAAACTCCTCAAAGTCTTTCCGCTGCTTGTCGTTCATAATTTCATAAATGAGCTCTTGTACCTCGGTGTGGCTCATCGCGGGAAGATTAATTCGTCGAACATCACCATCAACCCGAATCATAGGGGGTAATCCAGCAGATAAATGCAGATCCGATGCGTTCTGTTTAGCACTAAAAGCCAGCAGCTCTGTAATATCCAACCCAAACTCCCCTAAATTCTCAGTCTCGACCCAGCTCATTCAGTTACACTATGAGTCGTGAACGCCTAAGGTAGTATTAGCGAATGAACAAAGCAACTATTGGTGCCAATATCAGCAAAGTGCTAAATCGAATTGAGCACGCCTGCTCGACCCATGGCCGAGATGTCAATTCTGTAAGCCTGATTGCTGTGAGTAAAACCAAACCCGCACACCTTATCGAATACGCTGCCGAGTGCGGCTTACAACACTTCGGCGAAAATTATTTGCAAGAAGCCGTTCAGAAAATTAGCGAGCTCCCCAGAGAGAACAAAACCTGGCACTTCATTGGGCCGATTCAGTCCAACAAGACCCGCCCTATCGCCCACTATTTCGACTGGGTCCACAGTGTAGACCGACTTAAAATAGCGACCAGAATCAGTGAACAACGGCCTCCAGATTTACCGCCGATTAACCTCTGCCTGCAAATCAATGTCTCGTTAGAAGACAGCAAGGCCGGCGTCACCTTAGAGCAGGTGCGAGAGCTCGCGCTCGCGGTTCAAACCCTGCCGAATATCCGTTTACGCGGCTTAATGGCGCTGCCGAAACCCACCGAAACGGTATCAGAACAGCGGCAATCCTTCGCGCTAGTAAGACAGTGTCTGCAGGATTTGCAGCGTGATATCCCCGAGCTCGATACGCTCTCTATGGGCATGTCGCAAGACCTAGAAGCGGCCATCGCCGAAGGCGCCACCATGCTCAGAGTTGGCACCGACCTTTTCGGCGCCCGAGATCGCAGTTAAATCAGAAGACGCGTATAATCTGGGGCAGTAATTAGGAGCCAGACACCAGTGATTGGATCGCAGTTGAGCTTTATCGGCGCAGGCAACATGAATCGAGCCATCATCGAAGGATTACTTGCGGCCGATATTCCCGCCCAACAACTGGCCGTCAGCAATCGATCGCCAGATAAACTCAATGCCTTCGAATCACTGGGTTTAGTCGTTAGCTACTCTAACGTTCATCTTGTTGAACAAGCCGATGTGGTTGTTTTAGGCGTGAAGCCATCGCAGATTCTTGGTGTCGTCAAGGAAATCCGTGAGGCCTTGTACCGCAGCCGACCGCTTTTAATCTCGTTGGCAGCAGGCATTCAAACATCCCAAATTTTAGCCATCCTAGGCGCTGACTATCCCCTCGTTCGAGCCATGCCCAACACGCCCGCAACGATCGGTGAAGGGGCTGCTGGCTTATATGCCACGGCAGGGGTCAGTGCCGAACAGCGCGTGTTGGCAAAGGCCATTATCGATGCCTGTGGTCTCTCTATTTGGGTAAATAAAGAGGCTCTAATCGATACGGTGATTGCCGTCGCTGGCAGCGCGCCCGCGTATTTTTTTTCGATTCTCGAAACACTGATCGACGAAGCTCACAAAGGTGGGCTCCCTGCTGAAGATGCGCGTATTCTCGCAGTCCAAACCTGCCTGGGTGCCGCCAAATTATGTCAGCAGTCTGAGACAAACTTGGCCACGTTACGTAACAATGTCACAAGCCCTGGCGGCACCACTCAAGCAGCATTAGAGACGTTTGCGCGACTCGACCTTGACGGTATCTTAAGAGCGGGCATGCAAGCGGCCATTCAGCGGGCACAGCAATTAGCCCTGGAAACACAGTAAGGATATTTATGGGCGCACTGAACGATATCGCGATCTACCTCCTGCAAACGGGCTTAGGCTTTTATCTTATTATCATGATGCTGCGGTTCATCATGCAGCTAGTAAGGGCAGATTTTTACAATCCCATCAGCCAATTTGTATTCAAAGCGACTCAGCCTTTAGTGGGCCCGCTTCAAACCATTCTGAAGCCGATTGGTCGTTTTGATCCGGCATCGTTAACGCTGGCCATCGCGCTCCAAATTGCGGGGATAGTACTGCTTTTAATGCTCAATAATGTGGCCACACCAAACCCAGTAACACTGTTCTTATGGGGCTTCGTCGGTGCACTCGGCCTTCTGATCAAAATTTATTTTTATGCCCTGTTAGCGACCATTATCTTGAGTTGGATCAGTCCAGGCGGTAGCAACCCCGCCGCGTATTTGTTACACCAAATAACAGAACCGGTAATGGCTCCGATTCGCAGTCTGCTGCCGCCTATGGGGGGCTTAGACTTTTCACCGATAGTCGTCTTTATTTTGATTAATATCGTTGAGATTACACTCCGGAATATCGCTCAGTCTATCGGGCTGTTCCCCGCACTCGTAATCGGGCTGTAAAGAATAACTATGGACTCTGTTGGACTGGTTGAACAACACTCTGTCACTTTCGCGGGACCCCTGGCGCTCGCCTGCGGGAGTGAACTGAGCAATTTCTCGCTGGTGTACGAGACCTATGGCGAACTCAATACTCAGACCGACAATGCCATCTTAATCTGCCATGCTCTGAGCGGACACCACCACGCAGCAGGGTTTCACTCGGCCGACGATACCAAGCCCGGCTGGTGGGATAACTGTATCGGACCCGGTAAACCGATCGATACGAATCGCTTCTTTGTGGTGGCGGTAAACAATCTTGGTGGCTGCCACGGAAGCACGGGGCCCAGTTCAATCAATCCAGAGACAGGCGATCTGTGGGGTCCCACCTTCCCGCAAATTCAAGTCTGTGACTGGGTCGCCAGTCAGGCTTTGTTGGCTGATCACCTCGGCATCTCTTGTTGGGCGGCGGTGGTTGGTGGCAGTTTAGGCGGAATGCAGGCGATGCAGTGGAGTGTTCAATACCCAGATCGAATCAGATACTGCTTGGTGATTGCTTCTGCGTTAGATCTTTCAGCACAAAACATCGCCTTCAATGAAATTGCGCGCCAAGCGATCCAAGCTGACCCCGAGTTTCACGGTGGCTACTATCAATCGCATCAAACCAACCCGGCGCAGGGACTCGCGCTAGCAAGAATGGTCGGGCACGTCACTTATTTATCGGACGATGCGATGGCGCAAAAATTTGGTCGTGATATTCGCTCCGGTAGTTTGGCGGCCAATAGCGATGACGCCATCGAGTTTCAAGTCGAGAGCTACCTTCGCTATCAAGGATCGCAGTTTTCAACCAACTTCGACGCCAATACCTATATTCTGATGACACGCGCGTTGGATTACTTTGATCTTGCCGCCAACTGGAATGGCGATTCGGTCGCCGCCTTTGCCACCACTCAAGCCCAGTTTTTGGTCGTGAGCTTTTCAACCGACTGGCGATTTCCGCCAAGACGCTCGGTAGAGATCACCAATGCCCTCATCGCCGCCGATCGGCCTGTCAGTTATGCCGCCATCGAGGCTAACGAAGGCCATGATGCCTTTCTGCTTCCCATCCCGCGCTATCATGCGGTGCTCAGTGCCTACTTGCAGCGAATCGAGGTAAGTTCTGTATGAGGGTGGATCTGACTCAAATCCAGCGGTGGATACCGAAGCAATCAAAAGTGCTCGACTTAGGGTGCGGTGATGGTGAATTCCTAGCGCAGCTCCGAGACTCGCACAGCACTCATGGCCTTGGCTTAGAGATCGATCCCGACAATATTAGCCGAGCCCTATCTCGGGGTATCGATGTTGTTGAGCAGGACATGGATTCGGGTCTTGGGAACTTCCCCGATCACAGTTTCGATGTTGTCGTCATGGCCCACGCACTCCAAGTGCTTCACTACCCAGACAAAGTGCTCGATGAAATGCTGCGTATCGGACGTCGCGGTATCGTAACTTTTCCCAATTTTGCGCATTGGCGCTGCCGTTTGCACTTAGGTACTCGAGGCAGAATGCCGGTATCCAAGTTTCTCCCTCACAACTGGTATGACACCCCGAATATTCATTTTTGTACGGTCCGTGATTTTGAAGCCCTGTGCGCTCAAAAAGGCATTATCATTCAACAGCGCGAAATGGTCGGCGACGGCGTCATCAGCAATGGTCTTGCTCGTCTCCGACCCAATCTGTTCGCAACCACCGCGATCTATCACATCAGCCGATAATGGGATCTCAATGCCTTACCTTTTCTGCCTCATCTTACTGCTCATAAGCCCGTCTGTTGGCGCCCAAATGTCAGAGCGATTTGGGCCCTATGAACTGCACTACAGTTTCGTCAACACGACATTTCTAACACCAGAGGTGGCCGCTCAGTATCAGATCACTCGCGGTAAACGACATGGCATCCTGATGCTGTCCTTACGCTACCACCCTGATGAATCCCCCGTCACCGAGCCCAGAGCGATGCGAGTTCAGGGCACCACCAGTGACCTGATGCGATCTGACACTCTCGAATTCAAAGAAATCAAAGAGGGTGAGGCTGTTTACTACATTGCGCCATTTAAGTTTATCAACGAAGAGTACCGGCACTTCTACCTCGACTTTAGAGCGGAAAACAGCACAACAACTTATTCCCATCACCTGCAGCACCAAATGTATATCCATGAATAAAATGGTGCTCGCCAGCGGCAATAGCGGCAAGCTGGCCGAACTCGCCGCTGTGCTGGCGCACGCTCAGATTACCCTCGTAAAACAAACAGACCTCGGTATTATCGGACCAGAAGAGACCGGCCTGAGCTTTATAGAAAACGCGCTTATCAAAGCTCGCCACGCGGCAGAGGTGTCCTCACTGCCTGCCATCGCCGATGATTCAGGGCTCTGTGTTGACTGTTTGCAGGGGGCACCGGGCATCTATTCTGCTCGCTATGGCGATGGGAGCGATGCGGGTAATCGCGCCGCCCTACTCGATACACTGAAGACCAGAGGTGACGGACCCTGGCCAGCGCACTTCCACTGCACTCTCGTGGTGGTTAAAACCGCGTACGACCCAGATCCAATCATTGCACAGGCTCGATGGGACGGTCTAATCACCGCAGAGCACAAAGGCAGCGGCGGGTTCGGCTATGACCCCATCTTTTTCTGCCCAGAGCAGAACGCATCCGCTGCAGAGCTTGCCCCGGAACTCAAAAACCGCATCAGTCATCGAGCCAAAGCCGCACAACGATTACTGGCTAAACTGCGCGACCCTCTGACATGATCACAGTGAGCGGCACCGGACTTTACTTACACCTACCCTGGTGTGAACGTAAATGTCCCTATTGTGATTTTAATTCCCACGTATCCGAGCAAAAGCAGCTGCCCGAACAAGAAATGATTGCGGCAATGCTGGCCGATCTTGACGATGATATCGAGACCTATGGCGCACGAGCAATCACCAGCATCTTCATTGGTGGTGGCACACCCAGTTTATTGAGTGTATCCGCCATCGACACCTTACTGGGTGGGATCGACCAACGACTATCCCTGCGTGATGGCATAGAAATCACGATGGAGGCTAATCCAGGTAGCTCTGAGTTCGCCAAATTTAAAGGCTATCAAAGCGCTGGGGTGAATCGTCTCTCGATTGGCGTTCAATCGTTCGATGACATGAAGCTGCACCAACTGGGGCGCGTACATTCAAGCGGCGAGGCCAGAGCCGCAATTAAGGCCGCTCAGAACGCGGGCTTTGACCGCATCAACATCGACCTGATGTATGGGCTTCCCGAGCAGACCATTGCGCAGGCACTCGCTGACTTGTCGGCGGCACTGGCATTTGATACTGGCCATATTTCTTGGTACCAGCTAACAATCGAGCCCAACACGGTATTTTATTCGCAACCGCCTATACTGCCCGACGATGACTATACGGCCGACATCGCCGACGCTGGTGAGCGCTTACTACACGAGCGAGGCTACCAAAGATATGAAGTTTCAGCCTACGCCAAACCGCAACAGCAGTGCCAACATAACCTGAATTATTGGCAATTTGGTGACTACTTCGGCATCGGCGCGGGGGCACACGGCAAGCTGAGCAGCTCGGAGTCAGTAGTGCGCACTGCCAAACAACGTATGCCGGAGCGCTATATGACACCCCGCCATAACGACCGCAAGGCGCTGGTGCGCTCGCTCGATCCAGCAAGCCTGAAAGCCGAATTTATGCTGAATGCGCTGCGTTTGCGCGACGGTGTTCCGGCGACCTTATACCCTGTGACAACGGGTCGGCCCATGACCGACATCATGCCAGAATGGACACAGTTAATTCAGGAAGAGCTCATGGCGCCGTCTACTACGCAACTGGTAACCACCGATCTAGGTTGGCGATTTTTGAATACCGTCATCGCGCGATTTTTAGACGATCAATGACCCCTTTGAAAGAGTAAGTCCCACACCCCGTGTCCCATTTGTTCTCCCCTGCGCTCAAACTTTGTGAGTGGCCGAGCGTCAGGGCGCGGCGCATAATCTGCTACCGTATTATCAAAGTCTGGGTGCTGCGTTAACACTTGCAGCATGTGCCGGGCGTAGTGCTCCCAATCGGTCGCCAAGTGCAGAATAGCTCCGGGACACATTCGAGAAGACAGTAGCGATAAAAATTCGGGTTGTACCAAGCGACGCTTGTGATGTTTTTTCTTATGCCAAGGATCTGGGAAAAATATCTGCACCCGATCGAGGGTCTGCAGCGGAATACAACGCTCTAATACCTCGACTGCATCATGGCAGTAAACACGAATATTAGTAACGTGTTGATCGCGAGCATCGTGCAGTAACTTCCCCACTCCGGGACGATGGACTTCGACACCAATGAATCGGTGCTCGGGATGCTCAGAGGCCTGTTGGACCAGCGACTGCCCCATGCCAAAACCAATCTCTAGCACCGTCGAGCCCTGAAAGCCAAAGGCAAGATCAAGATCGAGAAGGCCGGCGTCGGGATCGAGGCCATAATCAGGCCACCCCAACTCAAGACCCTCGCGCTGCGCCTCTGTCATTCGACCCGCGCGAATCACAAAGCTCTTTATGCGACCTGGTATATGGGTTTCGTCCACTAGCTACCCTGCTTCAAAGCGGCCACCGCTAAGCAGAGCCAGCCCCCCACCAACATAATACCGCCAATGGGCGTCACGAAGCCCATGAACCGAGCGTCGAGCAAGGTCAAGCTGTAGAGACTTCCACTAAACAGGAGGCACCCAAGTAGCAGACCTGCCGCAGCCCTCGCGAGCCACAGACTCTGACGCCACTGACCCTGAAGAATACCCACACCAAAGAGTGCGAGTGTACTAATCATGTGATACTGAACTGCCGTTTGATAGGTTTGCAGGTCTTGCGGAGACAAAATAGTACGCAGCCCATGACCGCCAAAAGCACCACTAAGAATTGCGAGGGCACCGAGCACACCCGCCACAGCGACCGTGTGCTCTGAGCGGGATAGCAGCATAAGCTAGGCGGTCAACTCGCCCATCGCATGCCGTATTTTTTTCATCGCATTTTGCTCAAGTTGACGAATCCGTTCAGCAGAGACACCATACTCTGCAGCCAAATCATGTAAGGTCGCCTTGTTGTCGTTTAACCATCGCTGCGACAAAATATTCCGACTGCGCTCATCCAGTTGCTCAAGTGCCATATGCAGCCGAGCTTCGCTATCTTCTTGCCAGTCCGACGAGGCAACCTGCTCGGCCGGATCTTGCCGGTGATCTTCCAAATAATATTGTGGCGCATACCAGTCGTCGTCACTGTCTGCTGGCGCATCAAAGGCCACATCATAGGAACTCATGCGAGCTTCCATTGTGTTCACTTCGCGCACATCAACACCGAGATCATTCGCCACTGCTTCGGCTTCTTCAGGCGATAGCCAGGTCAGAGCCTTCTTAGAGGATCGCAAATTAAAAAAGAGTTTACGCTGTGCTTTGGTTGTCGCGATTTTAACAATGCGCCAATTTCGCAGAATATACTCGTGCATTTCAGCTTTAATCCAGTGCACTGCGAATGACACCAAGCGCACACCTTTCTCGGGATTAAAACGCTTCACCGCCTTCATCAATCCCACGTTACCTTCTTGAATTAGGTCGGCTTCAGCCAAACCGTAACCCGAATAGCTTCTCGCAATGTGAACCACGAATCTCAGGTGTGACATAACAAGTTGCCGAGCTGCTTCGACGTTTTCGTGGTAATACAGTTCTTCGGCAAGCTCACGCTCGCGCTCGGCCGATAGGATCGGTATGCTGCTGACGGTCGCCGTATAGGCCGCCAAATTGCCACCGGGCACCATCTGATCGATAGGTAACAGTTGAGTCGACATAGCATCTCCTTAGCGTTCGACGCTGATTTTAGCACTCTCACTCATAGACTGCTAATTTTGGAGTAAGTTCCCTAAATACGCAACTGTGACAGCATCAGATGAGTCTGCTTAGGGCTCAATTCGGCGCAGCTGCCGTCTTGCCGAACCCCATGCGCCTGCGGCACCGAGGAAAACCGAGCCGCCGATAACCGCAACGATGACCGACAGTGGCAAGCTGAGGTTGACCGCCTGCAGATCATACGCTGCCTTCAGGCTAGCGACAGGATTACCCAGCCACAGTCCTGCTGTGGCAACAATAAGGATCGCGACACAGCCACCGAACAAGCCGTACAGCAAACCCGTATAGAAAAACGGCCTCTGCACGTAGGCGTCAGACGCACCAACCAGCTTCGCCACCAGAATCTCTTGCCGCCTGCCTTCGACCGCAAGTCGAGTGGTATTGGCAATGATCAGTACGCACGCTAAACAAGCCATAAGACCAAATAGCCACACCAGCCGATATCCCAGTGCGCTCAAGGCCTGTAACCGCGACAACCACTCCAGATCAACAATCACCTGAGTCGTGCCCTCAAGTTGCTCGAGCGAGGCTACCAGCATATCAAGCTCATCTCTTGGGTTAGACGACAGTGTGAGAATGACCGAATCAGGTAAGGGGTTCTCAATATTGCTGAGTAACGCATCTGGCACATCGAGCCAACCACTTAAGTCGGCTAGCGCCTGCTCTCGCGTTAGCAGGGTCGCGCTCGCGACCCCCTCGATCTGGGTCATCGTTGCGATGATGGCCTCAGCTTCGGTGTTGGATACTTCGCCGTCGAGCAGCACGGTAATTGACTCCCCGCGATCAAAGCTTGCCGTCACTTGTTCCAGCGTCATGACACCCAAACCCAAGACCGCCGGCAGACTCACCACTGCCCCGATGACAAGACTGGTCAACAGAGTCGATCCCCAATGTTTGCGTAATCGAGCGAGTGTATCTTGCCGGGCTAAACGATGGTGCCAGCGCCAGATGTTCAGGCGGGTGACCCAGGCAGAAGTGGTCGCAGCGACTCGGCCCCTAGTCATGGTGTCCGGTTCCCATGTGGCGGCCATCTTGCAGCGTAAAAATGCGATGCTGCATGCGTGAGATCATCGGTAAGTCGTGTGTCGCAATCAAAACAGTGACTCCGGCGCGGCTGAACGCACGAAACAAAGCCATAATATCGTTGGAAAGAGCAGGATCGAGGTTACCCGTCGGCTCGTCGGCCAGTATTATTTTGGGC
>CBFHJC010000051.1:0-12053 GCA_965656045.1 Aequoribacter sp. | reverse complement strand
TGGACACAAATGTCGCTGGCCGAACTCGATAAACTCTTTATGCGAGGCAGATAGTCATGCAGCCCGCGGTTATCTGTTTAATGGGCCCCACCGCATCGGGCAAAACTGACTTAGCGATAGCCTTGGCCGAGCAAATCAAGGGTGAGCTTATCAGTGTCGATTCGGCATTGGTTTATCGTGGTTTGGATATCGGCAGTGCTAAACCGACCTACCCGCACCATCTCATCAATTTGCGTGATCCGGCCGAACCTTACAATGTGGCAGACTTTGTCAGAGACGCAGATCAGATTATTGCAGACATCATTGCTCGTGGCGCCACCCCGATTTTGGTCGGGGGCACGATGATGTATTTCAAAGCTTTTTTAGAGGGCTTGTCGCCAATGCCAAGTTCTGACCCAAGCGTTCGCCAGCAGATTGAAGAGGAGGCTCGCGTGAAGGGTTGGCCGGCTTTGCATGAGGCGCTTGGTGTGGTGGATCCCATCGCCGCCGCTGCAATTCATCCTCAGCATTCCAGCCGAATCACTCGGGCACTCGAGGTGTTCCGCGCCAGTGGCACACCCTTGAGCGATTGGCAGCGCGAGGTCGATCCTCGGACGCCACCGTCGCAGTTGTATCGTATTATTCAATTTGCACTCGCCCCGGAACGCCGCGAAGTCTTGCATCATCGAATTGCGCTTCGGTTTGAACAAATGCTGCGCGCTGGGTTGGTTGATGAAGTTAGGAGCCTGCGATCGCGGCCAGATTTACACCCAGATTTGCCCGCTATTCGAGCGGTCGGATATCGCCAAGTGTGGGGATACTTGAACGGAGAATACGATATCGAACGCTGTGAATCGCTCGCAGTCGCGGCGACGCGGCAGCTGGCCAAACGTCAGCTGACTTGGTTGCGCAAGTGGCCCGATCTTGAGTGGTTGCTTACCGATGAAGATGGGAACTTGGCGCAGAAAAGCGTGTCTCATCAGTACGGGGCGGAAAAAAAACCGTTAGAGCATCTATTGAACTGTATCGGATCGCCCCCATAACATATACTAACGACAGGTCCACAGCCTCGTTCACGCTTTTCGATTTTGTTTAGCATCTTAATAACGTCAACATGCGTATTAAGGGAGACCAAGACAGCGAAAAGCACACTTGCTGGCAACAGCAGGTCTTAATGACAAAGAGCTAATTTGGCTCTAAAAGGAGAAAATGATGTCAAAAGGGCATAGCTTACAAGACCCTTACCTGAACCTTCTAAGAAAGGAGCGGGTACCCGTATCCATTTATCTAGTGAATGGTATTAAACTTCAAGGACAAATTGAGTCCTTCGATCAATTTGTTGTGCTTCTCAAGAACACTGTCAGCCAAATGGTCTACAAGCACGCGATCTCAACCGTCGTGCCTGGCCGCGTTGTGCGTATGCCAATGTCTCACCCCGGCGATGACGACGAAGAAGCAACAGACGATTAAATTCAAGCGGCGCGATCTAATCTGGCATAAGCGAGCTATTGGAGCGTTAACCTACCATGTTTTTTGAGCGTCCCGAGTCGGGAGAACGAGCTGTACTGGTTCACCTGAAACTCGACAGCGAAAGCGAGCGTGAAGACCCACGCGAGTTCGAGGAATTGGTGTTGTCTGCTGGCGGAGATCCGGTAGCGTTTGTTTTTGGATCTCGAGCGAGCCCCCATGCTGGCACCTTTGTTGGTAGTGGTAAGCTCGATGAAATACGGCAGATCAAAGAAGAGCATGACGCAGAAATTGTGATGTTCAATCATGCCTTAAGCCCCTCACAAGAGCGCAATCTGGAACGTCACCTGAGTTGTAGAGTGCTTGACCGAACTGGCTTGATTCTCGATATTTTTGCTCAGAGAGCCAGAACGCACGAAGGCAAACTCCAAGTTGAATTAGCGCAACTCCAGCATATGAGTACCCGTTTAGTTCGCGGTTGGACCCACCTTGAGCGACAAAAGGGCGGGATCGGTCTGAGAGGCCCTGGGGAAACCCAACTAGAGACGGATCGCCGCTTACTGCGTGCTCGCATCAAATCGATTCTGGCGCGCCTCGATAAAGTGCAGCGTCAGCGAGACCAAGGGCGACGGTCGCGTCGCAAGGCCGAGATACCTACAGTATCTTTAGTGGGCTACACCAATGCGGGTAAAAGCACCTTGTTTAATGGCCTGACAGGGGCGGATGTTTATGCCGCGGATCAGTTATTCGCAACGCTCGATCCGACCCTTCGGCAGCTTGATCTCGATACCATTGGTCAAGTTGTGCTGGCGGATACCGTTGGATTCATTGCGCACTTGCCGCACAAACTGGTGGATGCGTTTAAAGCGACCCTAGAAGAAACCCTCAATGCCGATTTGCTTGTGCTCGTGGTCGACGCGGCCAGCGAAGAGCGCGATGACAATATTTTTCAAGTACAAGCCGTGTTGGCTGAAATTGGCGCCGACACAATCCCTAAATTATTTGTGTATAACAAGCTGGATTTACTGGAGCAGGCGCCTCGGATCGATCGCGATGCCGATGGTATTCCAGAACGTATCTGGTTGAGTGCTCGGACAGGGGCAGGTCTCGATCTGCTTGAGCAAGCCATCACCGAGCGGCTCGGTAACGATGTGTTGTCTGCGAGGCTCTCTCTCCAGCCCGCCCAAGGGCGTCTTCGTGCCGCCCTGTACCGACTGAATGCGGTCAGTCATGAACAGGTGAATGACGTCGGAGGTTTTGAGCTAGATATAAAACTGCCTCGATCTGATTGGGATCGTTTGATCGCCAAAGAATCTGAACCCATTACGCTGATAACCACCGTTTAATCGGGTTTTTCAGCGAAACTTTGCTACACTTACAGCTGGTAACCTACAGGAGTAGACTATGTCTTGGAACGAGCCCGGTGGCGGTAATAAAAAGCCGAATGATCCGTGGGGTGGCAACAATCAGGGGCCTCCTGACCTAGATGAAGTGCTTAAGACAGTACAAGATAAAATCAACGGTTTATTTGGTGGAAAATCGACCGGTGGCGGCTCGACACCGTCTAAAGGTGTGTCATCGGCATTTATAGGTGTCCTAATCGTTGTTGCCGCCCTGATTTGGGGCGTGATGGGCTTCTATCAGATTGACGAGCAAGAGCGCGGCGTTGTCCTGCGCTTTGGTAAATATCACGCTACGGTGACGCCTGGACTGCAGTGGAATCCGCCGTTGATCGATACTGTCACCAAAGTCAATGTGACCAAAGTGCGAGCACTCAGCTTCCGTGAAGTCATGCTGACCAAAGACGAGAATATCGTCGATGTTAATTTGTCGGTGCAGTATGTCATTAATAATCCAGAATATTTTGTCTTGAAAGTCCGCGATCCCGAAGTGTCGTTGCAGCATGCAACACAAAGCGCTCTGCGTCATGTCGTGGGTGATAACCGTATGGATTTGGTGCTGACAGAGGGTCGTGCAGCGGTTGCCATCGAAGTTCGGCGTCGGGTACAGGCGCTGGTAGATGAATACGAGACAGGGATTGTGGTGTCTCAGGTCACGGTCGACAACGCTCAACCACCCACTCAGGTGCAAGCCGCTTTCGATGATGTGATCAAGGCTCGAGAGGATGAAGAGCGGGTTAAGAACGAAGCTCAAGCCTACGCGAATGGTATTATCCCTGAGGCACGGGGACAGGCTCAGCGTCGTCTAGAAGATGCTAACGCCTATTCGGCGCAGGTTGTCGCAAATGCGCAGGGCGAGGCCAATCGCTTTACCAAGTTGTTGGCTGAGTACCAGAAATCCCCTGTGGTTACGCGTGAACGTTTGTACTTAGACGCGGTGCAGGCAGTCTATTCGGCATCGAGTAAAGTCATGGT
Organism: Aequoribacter sp.; assembly: GCA_965656045.1. GTDB lineage: Bacteria > Pseudomonadota > Gammaproteobacteria > Pseudomonadales > Halieaceae > Aequoribacter. The sequence continues at coordinate 8,232 of CBFHJC010000051.1, read as the reverse complement.
CGATGTGGAAGGTGGGAACAACATGATGTATCTCCCGCTCGATAAACTGACCGAGCGATCTTCAGGTGGCAACATCAATATTGGTGGCGCAGGTTCAACGGTAGATTCTCGCACCCTGCGACAAATCACCGATGCGGTAACGGAACAATTGCGTCGTGATGCAGCATCGACTCGCTCAACCACCACCAGCAGAGGAGGTCGTTAAGATGTCGACAAAGTCATTGGTTTGGAGTTTGATAACGGCTCTTGTGCTGTTCATTGCGAGCAATGCGCTCTATGTGATTAAAGAAACCGAGAAAGGCGTGCTACTCAAGTTTGGTCAGGTTGTGAACCCAGATATTAAACCTGGTTTGCACATCAAAATGCCGTTCGTGAATAATGTTCGAAAGTTTGATGGCCGCGTTTTAACGGTAGATGCTCAGGCAGAGCGATTTTTAACGCTCGAGAAAAAAGCCTTAATTGTAGACTCATTTGCCAAGTTCAAAGTGGTGGATACCGCGCGTTTTTATACCGCAACAAATGGCGAGATACAGCGCGCAGTTGGTCTGCTCGCCCAGCGTATTAATGACGGTCTGCGAAACCAGGTCGGCATTCGAACCATTCAAGAGGTGGTATCGGGCGAGCGCGATGAATTGATGCGCAATATCACGATAGAACTCAATAAGTTGGCGAATGAAGAGTTGGGTGTTGTTGTGCTCGATGTGAGGGTTAAGAAAATCGACTTGCCACCCGATGTATCAGATTCGGTGTATCGACGCATGAATGCTGAGCGTGAGAAAGAGGCCCGTGAGCATCGAGCTCAAGGTCAGGAATTGGCTGAGGGTATTCGTGCCGCTGCCGATCGAGAGGCTACGGTGATTTTGTCAGAGGCCTATCGTGACGCGGAAACGATCCGCGGTGAAGGCGATGCCGAGGCAACCCGAATTTATGCCAGCGCCTTCGGTAACGACCCCGAGTTTTACTCGTTCACACGCAGTCTGCGTGCTTACCAGGATTCATTCCAAGGTGCCGGAGATATTCTTTTACTTAAGCCAGACAGTGACTTCTTCAAATACTTGAAGAGCCCCGACGGCGACTAGGGTAGCGTGACCACAGACATCTTAACCTGGTGGGTGTGAATACGACTTTAAACTGGTAAACTACAGCAACCGTGGTTAGTTATCTCCCCGAGGGGTTTTTACTACCGCGGTTTTTTTATGGTTTCCGGCGACACTGCATGCGCTTTGCGCACTGAAAACAAGAGAACCTTCCGAGTGAAGTACTGGCAATTACCGCAAGCGGTCGATGAAGTGTTACCCCAGCAGGCAAGTGAGCTTGAGTCACTCAGGCGATCTCTACTCGATTTGTACCACGCGTGGGGTTATGAGTTGGTGTTTCCTCCTCTGATCGAGTTCAGCGAGTCTTTGCTGACAGGACTCGGTGCAGATTTAGAGCTTCTGACCTTCAAGCTGACGGATCAGATGACAGGCCGTACCCTCGGTTTACGTGCCGACATTACGCCTCAAGTGGCTCGCATCGATGCGCATTCTTACCTCAAGGCCGGCGTGTCTCGACTGTGTTACGCCGGTACTACCTTGCACACCCGTCCCAAGACACTTATGGCGTCACGTTGCCCTATCCAAGTTGGCGCTGAGCTGTATGGTGAAGAGAGCTATCAGGCGGATATCGAGATAATCCGCTTAATGATTGCGACGCTGCGAGCGGCTGGTGTTGGTGCGATGACGATCGATATTGGTCACGTCGGCGTTTATCAAGCAGTGTTTGATGCGCTCGGGATCGATTCAGAACAGTCGGCGATCGTTGACGCACTCAATCGAAAATCGGTGCCAGATTTGGCGTCGGCATTAGAGGGCTACTCGCCTCAGCACCTCGACTGGCTGAGTACTTTAATGGACTTTCATGGTGACCGTTCAGTGCTTGCAAGAGCGAAACAATTTTTTGTAAATACAGTGCCACAAGCGGCACAGGCTATCGAGAGTATCGAACGAGTCATGGACTCACTTGACGCCCTGTGCAGCAACATTCGCTGGTATTTTGACTTATCCGAGTTGCGTGGTCTGAAGTATCATACGGGATTGGTTTTCGCGGCCTACGCTGATGGCGCGGGGCAGGCGCTTGCGAACGGTGGACGCTACGATAACGTCGGCAAGATTTATGGTCGTTCAAGACCCGCAACTGGGTTTGCGGTTGACCTGAAAACTTTGTATCTACAGGGTGAACGAGAGCTAACAGCCAGCGCTGCGATTAGTGCGCCCGCGCTGAGTGATCAGGCCTTAGAACAAGCGATAATGCGTCTCAGAAATGAGGGCGAAGTGGTGATTACGGCGTTTGGAGGGCGGCACGATGAACGCTGCACTCGAGAACTGCTGTATCAAGAGGGAACATGGACAGTCAGTCCTATAGGTAATATGAGTCTATGAATAAGCATGTGGTAGTGCTCGGCACCCAGTGGGGCGATGAGGGAAAAGGCAAGATTGTTGATTTGTTGACCGATCAAGCGGAAGTCGTGGTCCGATTTCAAGGTGGTCACAACGCGGGGCATACGCTGGTCATCAATGGTGAGAAAACAGTCCTTCATTTGATTCCATCAGGCATACTCAGGGATCACGTAAAATGCTTCATTGGTAATGGCGTGGTGCTGTCTCCTGAAGCGTTGTTGGCTGAAATGGCGAAACTCGAGGCTACCGGAGTTCCCGTTCGTGAGCGTTTGAGCTTGTCGGCGGCCTGTCCTTTGATTTTGCCTTATCACGTGTCGCTCGATGTTGCTCGAGAGTTGAAGCGGGGCGATGCAAAAATTGGTACCACGGGTCGGGGTATCGGGCCAGCCTACGAAGATAAAGTGGCACGCAGAGGCCTAAGGCTTGGCGATCTTGCAGTGCCGGTGCGCTTCGCAGAGCGTCTGAAAGAAGTGCTGGATTACCATAATTTTGTGCTTACTCAGTACTACGGTGTAGCGGCTATCGATTACCAACAGTGTCATGATGAGACACTGGCCATGGGCGAACAGTTGTTGCCGATGATGACGGACGTCACAACTGCCCTGCAGCAGTTTCGCGAAGCTGGAGCGCGCATCTTGTTTGAGGGCGCTCAGGGAACCTTGCTCGATATTGATCACGGGACCTATCCCTTTGTGACAAGTTCTAACACCACCGCAGGTGGAACGGCGACCGGATCCGGGTTCGGCCCACTCTACCTAGATTATGTGTTGGGAATCACTAAGGCATACACGACTCGCGTTGGCGGCGGTCCTTTTCCGACCGAGTTATTTGACGAGACGGGCGCTCGGCTGGCTGAGCGAGGTCACGAGTTTGGTGCAACCACCGGCAGAGCAAGACGATGCGGATGGTTTGATGCAGTTGCACTGAAGCAAGCGGTCAACATTAATTCGGTGTCGGGCTTATGCTTAACGAAACTTGATGTGCTAGATGGCTTGGACTCAATTCGCATTTGCGTCGCGTATCATGATGCCAATGGCAGGGCAGTACCTGCACCTGTTGATGCCGAAGATTACCTAAAAATTGTTCCGGTATACGAAGAGGTGCCAGGTTGGAGTGAATCCACTATCGGAATTCAATCATTAGAGGATCTGCCCCACCAAGCGAGGCACTACATTCAAAGGATCGAAGAGACTGTCGGTGCCCCGATCGATATTATTTCAACGGGTCCTGATCGTGTCGAGACGATAGTATTGCGTCACCCCTTTGCCTAGTTGGGCGAGGTCGGTGGTACTTTGAAGAGTTTTGATCCTAAAGGAGATATCGGCGGTAAGGCGTAAGGCGTCTGCCCGGTGATTTCTGCCACTTCCGCCAAGAGTCGTTGCGCGAGGCCTTGGCGTCTGTATAGACCCCGCACAAAAATATACTCAACCCCGCCATCGTTCTGAAAGCGCACAAAGCCGGCAGTGGAATCGAGGGTTTTATAGGTTACGACGCCCTCAATTCGGCTTACTTCCGTGATCCAGTTTGGCAGATTGTCGAGGTGGTGCGACCGCTTGGTGCATTCAGACACGAGGATCTCCGGTTCATTCGCTGGTGGTTAATACGGAGACCCTGCGCGACTAGATCGCTGAACCTGTGCTGGACCGTTGGGCCATTTTCTTGCTCGCACGGATTCGTGGATAAAACGTCGGTAGCACAAACAAGGTAAAGAGTGTGCCAACACACATGCCTGCCGCCACCATCAGGCCGATGGCAAACCGACTCGCAGCCCCTGCGCCATCTGATAGGACCAGTGGCAACACCCCGAGCACGGTCGCAAAAGTCGTCATCAAAATCGGTCTGAGTCGCAAAGTGGCAGCGTTTGCTACCGCAGTCATGCGATCCTGGCCTTGCTGTTCGAGCTGGTTGGCGAAATCGACGATGAGAATCCCGTGTTTGCTGATAAGTCCAATCAGCGTCAGAAGTCCGACTTGAGTGTATATATTCAAGGTTTCTACGCCTAACACCAGAGGTATCAAAGCGCCAAAAATGCTTAAGGGTACGCTCACGAGAACGACCAGAGGATCCCGAAAGCTATTAAATTGAGCAGCAAGTACCAAATAGATTAACAAAAGAGAAGATCCAAACAGCCAGACAAAGCTATTACCTTCTTGCATGTAGCGTCTTGACTCGCCCTCGTAACCCGCACGATAGCCCGTAGGTGCCGATTCGATCAGCGCTTGCTCTAAGAAGGCGAGTCCATCTCCGAGCGTATTGGGCGGCATCGGCAGACCCTGAATACTCACGCTATTGAGCTGCTGATATTGCGACCGGCTGTTAGGCTTCACAACAGTCGAGACCGAGATTAGCGAGGACAGTGGGACCATGTCACCCGAAACGGCTCGGACGTAGTATTGTGCAAGATCTGCCCCCGTTAAACGCGATCCCTCTTCAGCTTGGGCGATCACCTTGTACGCGCGTCCCCCAAGAGCAAATCGATTAATTTCTGATTCGCCCAGTAACACTTGCAGGGTCGCGGCGATATCGGCCATGTTAATGCCCAGTGCCGCTGCTTGTTCGCGATCGATCTGGATGTTGAGCTCGGGTCGCGAGTAACGGATTGATTTGTTCGCAAAGATAAATAGCCCCGACTCTTGAGCCTTCGTCAGTACACTTTGAGCGACTCGATCTAAGGCCTCGTAGTCGTCGGTGGAAGCAATCACGAAATTGATCGGTAATCCGGATTCAATGCCCGGTAGTGCCGGCCATGGGAAGGTATAGATCTCGAGCCCCGCAATTTGAGCATACTTGCTTTGAGCTTCGGCGATTATAGCGTCTTGAGAGCGCTCGCGATCGCCCCACAGCTCGAGCTCTAAGCCACCAAAAATCTGCTGGTCACGATTGACTTGCCACGCGGTTCGCACCTCGGGTATCGATCGCCAGACATCCGCCATTTGTCGACTAAAAGCGTCAACGTAATCGATATTGGCGTAGTCCGGTGGAATTGCGACAACAAAAATACTTGAGTTATCTTCTTCTGGTGCCAGCTCGCGCTGCACTAATAGGAAAGCGACTGGAAGACTCAGGAATACCGCGCCAGCGAATAACCATACCGCGCCTCGATGACGCAGACAGGCACTAACGGCTCGGTGATAAACGCGATCGAGTAAGTGGAACTGATGGTCAAGCCAGTCGGCCAATCGCCCTTGCTCGCGAGCCGGCTTTAAGAGATAGGCGCACATCATGGGACTGAGCGTGAGTGCAATCACACCCGATACGAGGACCGCACCCGCCAGCGTGAGTGCGAATTCGCTAAACAAGGTACCGGTTAAGCCGCCCACAAAAGCGATGGGTACATACACTGCGGCTAAGGTGACAGTCATAGCCACAACGGGTAGGGCAACCTGCCGCGCGCCAGCGATGGCTGCTTCGTAGGGAGTGGCGCCATCTTCGATATGTCGATGAATGTTCTCGACCACAACAATCGCATCGTCGACGACCAAGCCGATTGCAATCACCATGGCGAGTAAAGTGAGCAAGTTGATCGAGAAACCAACGACCCAAAGTCCAAACAGAACTCCCACCAATGACAGAGGAATCGCGACCAAAGGAATAATCACGACGCGCCATGATCCTAGGAACAGCAAAATCACCCCAATCACAATGAGGGTCGCTTCTAACAGGGTCATGCCGACTTGATTAATCGCTTCAGAAATATAAATCGACGCGTCGGAATCGGCATTGAAGCTCAGGTCGCCCGGCATTTCAGGACGGAGTTGCTCTAGCGTGGATTTTACCCGCTTGGCCACATCGAGCGGGTTGGCGCCAACTGCGGGCGTAATCGAGACAAAAACAGCAGGTTTGCCATCGGCGGATACCGACACATCATAGTTTTCATTGCCCATTTCGATACGTGCAACATCGGCTAGCGTCACACGCTGGTCATCGGTTTGTCGAACAACGATCTCGCCGAACAGGGCAGGACTATTGATGTCGGTTTCTACGTCGACGGATACTTTAGTCCAATCGCTTGTGATATTGCCGGCTGAGGCGCGGACATTGCTGCGTTGAACAGCGTCACTAATATCGGTTGCTGTAAGGTTGTAACCCGCGAGCTTCTCGGGCTCGAGCCAGATCCGCATGGCGTAGACGGTACCGGACAGGATTCTAGCTTGACCAACACCCTCGAGAGTGGCGAGTTCAGGTTGAATGGATCTGAATAAATAATCCGTGATCTGGGCGTTATCGAGCTGAGAACTAGAGAAGCCGATATACATCATCGCGTCATCACCTTGGCTCGTGGTGACAACGGGATCCTCGATTTCACGCGGCAGCTCGAACTTCGCTTCCCCGATTTTGGCGATCACGTCGTTTAATACACGGTTGGTGTCGGCGTTAAGGCGAACATGGATTTGAATGGTGGATACGCCTGGGTTGCTCGACGCTGACAGATAATCGATATCACGCGCACCGGCGATTCGACGTTGCAGAGTGTCGGTCACGAAGGCCTGAACGGTTTCAGCACTGGCGCCAGGGTAGGCTGTGGCCACGGTGATGACCGATTTTTCGACCTCGGGGAACTGGCGCAGTTCGAGTTTGACCAGCGCTTGTATACCACTGATTAGAAAGAGTGCGCTGAGGACGATCGCGAGTACCGGTCGCTTAATGAAGATATCTGTGAATCTCACAGCGGCGAGTCCTCGTTAATAACCACTTGCGCACCCGAGAACAATTTATGCTGTCCAGCCGAGACCACGGTTTCACCAATCTTAAGCCCACGCACAACTTCCACTCGTCCTTCTTGAGTGTCGCCAACGGTGACCATGCGCAGTTGGGCAACCGGGGGTGTTTGAGAGTCGTCGATGACATAAACCGCGGCACCTTGAAGGGCATAGGTAATCGCTGTTTCGCTAACGGTAACAGTTGATTCAGGCGTATCAAGTGGCAGTACAACGCGCACAAACTCGCCGGGTAATACAGTCGCTGTCGCTAGAGAAGCCCGAAAGCGGCGGGTCCGATCCTGAGCGTTGAGCATGGGATCACTTTCGGTGACCACACCCTCGAGTGTCGCGCCGTCACTTGAGCTTTGCACGATCAGCGGGTTTCCAATAGTAATTAATTGAGCGCTATCGATGGGTAAAGAGAATGCGACCTCGGCCTTGGTGGTATCGGCGATTTGGATAAGAGGCATGCCAGCACTGACGTAATCGCCCGCATTGACGGTTGGGACACCCACAGTGCCGCTAAAGGGTGCCACGATGCGCTTCTGTTCAATTCGCGCTAGGGTCTCATTGACTTGCGCCTGCGCCACTTCAAAGCTCGCAATGGCGGTGTCCAGGGCAGTTTGTGATATGGCTTGCTCAGCCGCTAGGGCTCGATCTCGCGTCAGTAATGTACCGGCAAGTCTCATATCTGCTCGGTATCGTGCCAATTCAGCTTGCTCGATGCGATCATCTAGTTGAATCAAAACATCCCCAGCCTGTGCCGTTTGACCGCCTGTCACCGCAATGTTCAACACGCGTCCAGACACTTCTGCTGCAAGCACGCTGGACTGCAATGAGCGCACAGTCCCGACCGTTTTAACGGCGCGTTGAAGCATCGTGGCTTGGGCTACTTCGCTGTTGACTGCGACTGGAGGAGGGCTGAAATCCATTGCCGCCAGAGCGCTGAATCGTTGGTATAGGTACGTAGAAATGCTGCCGAAAACGACAAGAATAAGAACAGAAGCCAAAAGATAAGCCCGCATCCGCTGACTCCTTACCAATATAAAGCAATTAGCGTAACATGGCTTTCACACAAAAGCCGTAGGGTTTCA
>CBFHJC010000050.1:0-12102 GCA_965656045.1 Aequoribacter sp. | reverse complement strand
GAGTGGGGCCCTGATATTCGTGTCAATGCCATCGTGGTAGGTCTGGTGAAAACAGAGGCGGCTGTTGACCATTATGGTGGTGAAGCTGGCTTTGAGCGCGTTGCGAATATGTTGCCACTGAAGCGTATGGCTGAACCTGATGACGTGGCACAAGCTGCGCTGTTTCTCGCTTCAGAGCAGGCCGCCTATGTTTCAGGCGCTTCGCTTGAAGTAGATGGCGGTGGCGAAGTGCCGGTCTTCTTGCACCTAGCTAAAGAGTCGGGACCCAAATAGGGGAGGTCCATGCTCGCTCCTGAATAATGGGGCTATAAAAAGCCTCTTCGCTGGGATCCTTGCAGCAGGCACTGTAAGCCGTTTCAGAGATGCCCCGTGCGGTGCTGGCCGCGGTTGCCTGTGCCGCGCACTGCTCGTCAAAAGGATTCACACCAGCGGCCATGCACTGCAGGGTGCTCCAGCGACATGACGGATTCTCGACAACCCGGGCATAGTAGAAAGCGCTTTCGGAGGGGTCGTAGTCGGGGTCGGTCCAAACCGTGCACAACTCGCTATATCCGACGCCTATGGGTGCACAACTATTGCGGTCGACGGTCGCTTGGTTGTTGGGATTGCCAGCGACGTCGATGACTTGTTCGGCTGTGTTGCCGTCGGCATCGACCCATCCTTTAATGATCTGAATACGTTGTAAATCCATACCAGGATGGCTTGCAACGCCAGGATCTTTTTGGGCATAAACTAAAAATTCTGGTGCTGTCGTCAGATTCTTGGGGAGCAGGGTGCCGCCCATCGGTACGCCACCGCTATAGCCCAATGCATCTCTGTCGGGTCGTGAACAAGCATCTTCTGGGAATGCCCCGCCAAAGAAACGTACGATGGGTCGCGTACCCGATGTCGCGTAGGTTTCTCGATTTCGCATGGCGTCAAAAATGGCGTCTCTTGAGTTTTCATGGGCCCACACAACCGCGTGCCCGCCTGGGTTAGAGACCAAATGATCCTGTACGTTACGATAGTCTGCGTCTCTCCGCCCTAGGTGTCCAACATAGTCATATTCTTGGGCGCCTCCCGCTGTTGCATTGTGCGTATCGGTACTACCGATGAAGCCCAATTCGAAGGGGTTAGATTGCCACTGTTGCTGCAGGACTAAGCCCTCTTTCAATACGTTACGCACCAAGTTGCGTGGCGCGAATTCGTCTATCGCCACCGTTTTACCACGCTCAGACCGCATCTCACCGTCCACTGTGCCGAGCATGTGCAAATTGTCAGATGGAATTTGCTCGAAATCACAGAGTTCATCGATGGTTTCGACGCCACGCTGAGCCAGCCGATCATAGCGACACTCCGATGCGCCCTTATGTTGAATTAATTCCACGAGAGGCTCTATTGCGCGTCGAAGTCTCACTTCTTCTTGTGATTTAGGATCTGGGAACATCAATCCGCCCGCCAAATTAGAGTTGTGCGGTATAGCTAGCACATCACAACCAGAGTCCCCTTTGATGCATTCTTCTTCAAGCTGTTGCCAGAGTGACATGACTTGCTGGTTGGTTTCATAAGTCGTAACGGGGCGCTCAGTCACGTTTGCATTACGGAATATGACATTGCGGTGCAGGTTATTTTGATTCGAGGCATCGGTGTACTCGTAGGCAACGAAGGTCGAGAATTGACAGTGCTCACTGCGGTCGTAGTGTTCCTCGGCTACTCTTTGCACCGTCTGCCAAACGTCCCACTGGCGTTGCGAGCAATCTTCAAATAAGCATATCGCAGACAGTGAGGGTTCGCTGTCATTTTGCCCTCCGAGAGACGTCCACCAGCTTGCCGAGATCAGTTGCAGCCAAAGATTTTCAGAGCGCGACAATACGCACATGGGCCAGAGTCGACCAAACAGTGAATCTGGGGTTTTACAGGCGTCGACTTGCCCCAAGAATTCTCCGTGATCGGTGAGTGCAGCGAAATCGAGGGGGCGATCAATTTGTGCTGTCACAGTCTGTTTTCCGTCTGCATCTGGCAGCGTAATTGGATAGCCTTTCGCGTACTGATAAGTTTCTGTCGGTCCGTTACGCTGACTCGACAAATAGGCGTCAAAAGATAAGCTGCTATGCGTGTGCAGATCGCCGAACAGAGGTTTTTTATGCACCGCGTAATCGAGGCAGGGTTCTCTTACCTCTGAATAGCTTTGGCGTGCCGTCTCTGCAGGGAAGGAGGCGGAACAAAGCGTTGCGGTGACAATCATACTCACTGTCACGACCGTGCGTCTTAGTGTGCTCATGATTGCTTTGTCATCATTAGCGTCGGCTTTTTATTGGGGCATTGATACAACGAGAGGCGTCCATCTCTGCTTTTTATTAAAGCTGGTCGGGTCTGAACAGCGCATCATGTCCGCCATCGCAAAATAGTACTGAACCCGCGATAAAGGTGGCATTATCGCTCAACAAGAACGAGACCAGATCGGCAATATCTTGGGGCTGTCCAGCGCGTTGGAGTGGAATAGACTGTAAAAATTGTCGGATCGAGTCAGCGTACTCAGGACTTTTTGCAACGGCTTGCGTCATGGGTGTCTCTATATAGCCGGGCGCAACCGCATTGACCGCGATACCTGACCGAGCCCATTCGGGTGCGTTTCGTCGGACCCAGCGAGCGACCGCCTGTTTACTTCCAGAATAGCATTCGTGGCCGCTCACTGTTTGCGCCAAGGCTCGTGCGTCCGACTCAGATCCTGTCAGTAAGGCCTCAACGAGGGCGGGTGTTTGGCACATGGGTGCCGAGTTTGACGAGATGGCAACAATTTTTGCCGCTGGGTTGAGATGAGCTCTCAACCCTTCTATGAGCTCTACGGTGCCGTAATAGTTGATCGACACGATTGCAGCAGTATCTTTGAAGTGAGAGGCGACCCCAGCACAGGTAATAATGCCATCGAATGGCCCGTGTTTTTTTAGGGTATCGATGGCCTGCTGCCGTGTTTCTGGCTTTCCTAGGTCAGCCACAATATCGGCGTTTTGGATATCAACGGTTGTCACCGTATGTCCACTGGCGCGAAGTTGATCCTTAGTGGCGGCACCAATGCCTGTTGCGCCGCCTGTGAGTACGTAATGCTTTGCCATCGCTGCTATCCTCGTTACCTTACTGTAAGGCTCGGCGGAGTCCGAACCCAGACGGAGCGCTTTTGCACCTGGTCTTTCACTAAATTACGGATTCCTTGCCATCGTTGCTTCAATAGCGCTGCCGGGTAAGGCAGCCATACCGCCATCGATCTCGATAATTTTGCCCGATATGAAGCTGCTTGCAGGTGAAGCCAAATAGAGTGCACCGAGCGCAATATCAACCGGATCCCCCATTCGACCGAGCGGAATCCAGCGTGTCGTTGCTTTCAACATGGCCTCGTTGCTTTTAATAAACGACGTGCTGGGGGTGTCGACTGCACCCGGTGCAATTCCGTTGACCCGAATTCTTGGTCCCAGTTCGTATGCCATAACACGTGTTAACTGATCCAGCCCAGCCTTCGCTGCAGCGTAGGCCGCAAAGTTACGATCTACCATCCACGCTAGGGCAGAACTGACGTTGACAATGGTCGCACTGTCGGCTGCCCGCAGCAGTCCTAGGCAAAGGTGAACAAGGGTATACGCGGAAGTGAGATTGATACCGAGGGTGTGCTCAAAACGAGATTTGGTCACCTCATCGATAGACCCGTAGCCTTTACCCGGCGCACCTGCGTTGTTAATCAAAATGTCGAGGCAGTCAAAGTGGGTCTCTACTTGTGCCACCAGAGCTTGCAGTTGTTCTTCTTTGGTGACGTCACAGGAAATCGCGAGTGCCTGGACACCGAACTCACGGGCTTTCTCTGCCACACGATCAATATCATCTTGACTTCTTGCTACGCAAATCACGTTGGCACCCATTTCGGCTAAGGCCAGCGTGATGGCCTCGCCAATCCCTTTGCCGGCACCAGTGACTAACGCCGTTTTACCAGTGAGTTTAAATGCATCCAGAATCATGCTCTGTTACCTCTGAGTCGGGGGCGCGAGCGCCTCGGCTAAAAACTGTGCTGTTTCTTCCAGCGAGTGTTGCAGTTTTCTGGGATCACCCGAAAGCCAGTTAAGCAATCCATATAAAAAACCACCCACTAAAATTTGTACTTGTAAGTCCACCGAAAAGCGTAGGCTAATATCGTGTTCTTGCCGCCCTCGCTCAACCAGTTCCGCCATGGCACGATTGAGCTGCGCCATCCGAGAAGTCTCGATATTGGGGTCGCCTAAGTCGCTCATTCCTTCTACCAATAGCAACCGAGTATACTCGGGCCGTTTTTGGATATGCTCTGCCGCTTGCGACATCAGTCGGCTGAGACGATCTTTGGTGGACTGACCTTGCGCTACAGCGTGCCGTATGTAGCGAATGAATTCTTCGTCCATACGAGTCATAAGTTCCGCTAAAACGTGCTGCTTACTGGCAAAATAATTAAAAAAAGTCGGTTTTGAAATCTGTGCGGCTGCTGCGATGGCGTCAATGGTTGTTTGGTCGAATCCGCGCTGAAGAAACAGTTGGCTTGACGCTTCTTTAATGCGTCGGCGCGTATCCTGTTTTTTCTGCTCTCTGAGCGGCAACCTCTTGGCATGGTTCATAGCGAGTCGTCTCTTTGTGGTATGGCGCGCGTATTGCACTCGCCTCAAAAAAATATACTATAGTTAAAAATTAGACCAAAGTTAAATTTTCAAAGCAGTGAGAGAGGCTTGAATGGCATCTTTAATCGGTAAGGTAGGGCTCGTCACAGGCGCGGGTGGTGGTATCGGCCGAGCAATTGCAGAAGCATTTGCTCGCGAAGGTGCCAAAGTTGTGGTCGCCGATTTCAATCCGGAAACGGGCCAGGAGACAGTGTCTCGCATCCAGCAATTTGGTGGCGAGGCGGTTTTGGCGGTGGCGGACGTGAGTGACGAAAGTGCGGTCAAAGCCATGGTGGATACGGCGGTCAGTCATTTTGGTGGTCTCGATATCGCCTGCAACAGCGCCGCGGTGAGCCGAGGTTCCGGTTTGATTCACGAGTTCGAACGTTCGGTTTTTGACGATACCCTGACCTATTGTTTGACCAACACGTGGTTGTGTATGAAGTATGAGTTAGAGGTTATGTTGGCCCAGGGTAGGGGCAGTATCGTTAATATTTCGTCCAATGCATCGTTAAAAGGACAGCCCTACAACACTGCCTATGCCGCTGCCAAAGGGGGCGTCAATATTCTGACCAAAAGCTCTGCCGCCGAGTATGGTGCGAGAGGGATACGCATCAATGCGGTGTCGCCTGGCGTCATTCGGACACCCGGGGTAGAGAAATATTTTGAAGAGCAGCCCAAGATTGCTGAGGGTTTAAAGAAAGCCGCGGTGATGGGTCGTATCGGAGAGCCCGAAGAGATTGCAGAAGCAGTGGTGTTTCTGTGTTCGGACCAGGCGTCGTTCATTACAGGTCAAATATTATCGGTAGACGGCGGCGCAGCTGTCCGTTAAGTATTAAGGAGAATTACATGACTACAATTAATCCCAAGAGAACGGTCTCGATACCTCTACCCATGCCCTATGGTTGGTTTCACGTCGCCTATTCAGGGGATATTGGCCCCGGAGAATCTCAGCCAGTTTTCTATTTTGATCAAGATCTAGTGGTCTTTAGAACAGAGTCGGGTGACGCCAAAGTGGTCGATGCTTACTGCCCGCACATGGGCGCACACCTAGGCTACGGCATCCGCGAGCAAATGGGTAAAGGCGCCAAAATAGTGGGCGATAATATTGTCTGCCCATTTCATGGCTGGCAGTTCAATGGAGACGGTCAGTGCACTCACATTCCCTACGCAAAAAACTTACCGCCGAAAGTGGCCTGTGGCGAAGCCGTTCTGAAAGCGTGGCCGGTGCGAGAAATCAATGGATCTATTGTGGTTTGGTATCATCCTCACGAAGTCGAGCCCTTGTTCGAGCCAGAGGCCATACCCGAGTTAAATGAGAGCCCAGAGGATTGGGCTGAACCGATCCGACATCAGTGGGATATTGGCACACACATGCAGGAAATGGGCGAGAATGCGGTAGATCCTGCGCACTTCATGTTTGTTCATGGTACTAACGATATCCCAGACTCAGAAATTATGGAGTTCGAGGGTCATACGCGCCGAGGATTTTTAAAAACCAGGCAACCAACACCACAGGGCGAGATTGAGGGTTCAATCGAAAACGCCAATGTCGGGCCGGGTCTGAGCGTGGTTCGATTCAAGGGCCTCGTCGATACTATTTTGGTGGCAACGGTCAGTCCGGTGACCAACGAAATGACCCGCGCACACTACGCTTTTTATCAGCGAAAGGAAGACGTCGATGGCGTGAAGGGTCGGATTGGCAAAGCCTTAATCGCGAATATTAAGCAACAAATGGAAGAAGACCTGGTCATTTGGGATCGTAAAAAATACTATGCCCGTCCCTTGCTCTGCGATGGTGACGGTCCCTTTGCTAAGTTTCGACGTTGGTACGGACAGTTTCTCGTAGAGTAAGGAAAGCGCGCTTGCGCGCGCAAGAGGGGGGTTAACTGCGTCGCGGCGCAGAGAGCGAAGTCGCTAACCCATATACGCTTGACCCCCATCCACCGCAATGCTCTGACCATTAATGTAGCGACTTTGGTCGGAGCACAGCATGGCTACGAATTCGCCGATATCTTCCTCACATTCACCAATTCTCTGCATCGGAATGGTTTTTACAAACGCCGCGGCTTCCTCTGGACGATTTTGAGTCCACCATTCAAGCGCCGGAGATTTCGCATGCGGCAGGATGCAGTTGGAGCGAATATTATCGCCGCCCCACTCGCTCGCAGCGGTTCGTGTTAACGCTCTAATGGCCTCTTTCTCCGCCGCATAAAGACCGTAGTTCGTCATATCCCATCGCTTTGCTGCTGAGCTCGCCATATTAACGATAGATCCACCTTGTTTGCTGAGGTGAGGGTAGGCTGCCTGCATCAACAGTAAAGTCGCGGTTGGCCCGCTCATCATTGCGCGGTGAATATCGTCTTGAGTGAGTTTTAACAGCGGTTTAATGGTGGCACTTACCGCGTTGTTAACGAGGATATCGAGTCGCCCGAAGCGCGCTATGGTTTGTTCAATAAGGCTCGGCAATTGATCCAGATCGGTAATGTCGGCGCCAATGGCGAGCGCCTCCTGACCAAAGCGCTCTTGAATAAGACGAACGGTATTCTCACATTTTGAAAGCGTGCGCCCGACTACCACCACAGAGACGCCACGTTTGGCCAAAGAAAATGCAATGCCTTGTCCGATACCCTGTCCGGCACCCGTGATAAATGCCACTTTTCCGTCTAGTCCATCGCTCATGTCAGCTCCTTAATTGAATTGGGTATTCGCTCATATGAATGACATTGATGCTGCCGCTCTCAATAAAGCGATCACAGCTGGCTACCATTCGATTGATGTGGTTCTCGAGCAGACTGGGGTTGTCAGCGGCATTAAAAAACGCGCTGAGTGAGTGCCCAGCCGCAACGGGGAAATATTCCTCAACGAGACCGTCTGCGCTCGTTATCGCGTCCTTGATGATGCGGCTTTGTAGATAACCCTGTGTGCTCTGTGTTGCGAGTGCGACAGGTGTGTGATCGACCAACCATCGCTGTTGGAACTCTGCCTCGGTGAGTTCCGCTTTACGTTCGAAAGTGCAGATTTGAACCGTGCCCGCGGTGCGCTGATTGGGTCGTCGCTCTGGGCGCAGAACGCAGGTTGTCTCACACCATAGTTGCTGAGCGTCGGGCCACCGCTCTGCCATGATCTGACTCACGCGCGCTTTGTTGTCGAGAGTGATGTCGTCGAAACACAAACAGGCTTGGGGTAGAGGCTCTCTATGACACTGGGTCCAACGCGAGGCTTGCTGCGATTCTGTATCAACAACAAGCACTCGGATTTCAGCTGCTAAGGCCCGTAATAGGTTGGCCTCGTGAGCCCATTGGCAGAGCGCCGCAGGGGACTCTATGGGCTCATACAGAAGAGCGCGGAGAGACAGCATCTCACAGGCTCCCCGCCTTGGCATAGCGATCGCGATGATAGCTTGAGTCTCCGAGAAGCTGATTGCACACACGTGAGCGCTTTAAATACAGACCGATATCGAGCTCGTCGGTGATGCCCATGCCACCGTGCATTTGTACGGCTTCATTGCTGGTGGTCAGATAGCAGTCATTCGCGAGCGCTTTACACTGACTTGCAGCGCGCAGAATGTCTTGGCCTCGATCAAGTCGTGTGAAAGCACTTAAAACGGCACTTCTTGCCAACTCGAGCTGGCAGTACAGCTCTGCACAGCGGTGCTGCAGTGCCTGAAAAGTTGCCAGCTTCACATCGAACTGCTCTCGGTCATTGAGATGTGCCACGGTTCTCTCTAAAAGACTTTCTGCACCACCTATCATTTCAGCGCTGATGGCAAGTGTGCCAATATCGAGTGCTTTTGCTATGGCGTTGTGGCATCCGCCATCGGCCCCAATCAAGGCCTCTTTGGGCACTCGCAGTCCGCCTAGTTCAATGTCGCTGAAGGTTCGTCCGTCCATCAGTTTGTAGCGATCTGACGAGGCTGCAAGCTCCAACGAGGGAATGATGGCAGCCATGAGTCGCTCGTCATCAGTTACCGCAATGACCAAGGTGATTTCGCTTTCACGCGCGTCCATGACCAGGGTCTTGTGTCCAGATAGCTCACCCTTATCAAAGCGGGTTGCGAGTGATTCGAGTGCGAATTGGCGTCCTTCTTGCACTGCGACAGTGGCAGTGATTTCACCACGTGCAAGCCGAGGCAGCCACTGTGTTTTTTGTGATTCGTCGCCGGCAAGTTGAATCAGGGAACTGGCGAGTGCCACACTGGATACCACGGGGCTTGCCACTAGATTGCGCCCCATTTCGTGTAGCACGGCAGCCAAACCCATATATCCGAAGCCAAGCCCGCCGTCGGATTCCGACAGTGCGATACCGGGTATGCCAAGCTCGACGAGCTGCTGCCACAGGTCCTCGTTATAGGCAGGACCGTCAGGATTTGCTCGTAGCGCTCTTAAATCGCTCACCGGCGCATTGTCCGCCAGAAAGGAGCGCAGGGTGTCTTGCAACATGGTTTGTTCTTCGTTAAAAATCACGCGATGTCCTCTCGACTTAAGACGCCATGCCCAGCGCACGTTTGGCGATGATATTGAGTTGAATTTCCGATGTACCGCCAGCGATGGTATGCGATTTATTGAAGGCCCAGTTGCGTGTAATTCTCTGCTCTACTGATGACGCTCTGTGCGTCTCCCAACTCAGTGCTTGATTGCCTAAAATCTCTAGCAGCAACTCATCTTTGCGTTGTAATTGCTTAGTTCCGATGTGCTTCAAGAGCATACCCAATCGGGGATCCACTTGTTTCGCTTGGTATTGATAATACAGACGCTCATTCAGCTGTTGGAATGCTTCCATTTCCATGCTGAGCTGGGCAAGCCTGGCTCTGAGCTCGCCATTGGCGATCTGTCCTTCGCTATTAAGAGGCAGGTGCGTTCGGGCCAGAGCGTCTAAGCTGACCTCCTCTTTTTCGGTCATTGATTCCATTGACGACATCATAGTGCGTTCATGTTTCAAGAGCTCTTTGGCCACATCCCAGCCCTTGTTGAGCTCGCCCACCAGATTCGCTTTAGGTACTTTCACGTTGTCAAAGAAAGTTTGACAGAACTCTGATTCCCCACTGATAAGCTCAATGGGGCTAATCGATACGCCCTCACTGGCCATATCGATCAACAAAAAGCTGATGCCCTGCTGTTTCGGTGCAGAAGGATCTGTTCTTACCAGGCAGAAAATCCAGTCGGCATGATGCGCATTGGTGGTCCATATTTTGGTGCCATTGACCAAAAAATGATCTCCGCAGTCTTCCGCTTTGGTTTTTAGGCTCGCTAAATCGGAGCCCGCTGACGGTTCAGAATAGCCCTGCGCCCAGCGAATCTCGCCGCGGATGATCTTAGGAATATGCTCTTGTTTTTGTGCTTCTGTGCCGAAGGCCAAGAGGGCGGGGCCGAACATCCAGATGCCAATCTCATATAAGGCAGGGCGGCACTGAAGTCTCGCCATTTCTTGCTGCAGTATTTTTGCTTCTTCAGCGCTCAGGCCGCCACCGCCGTATTCGCTGGGCCACGTTGGCGCAGTCCAGCCTCTGGCAGCCATTGCCTCGAACCAGGCTTTCGCATCGGCAGAGGGGAAGGTTCGGTTTCGGCCGCCCCATATCTGTTCTGCTTTAACGATAGGCTGGCGTTGCGACTCGGGGCAGTTCTCGAGAAGCCAAGCTCGAGTTGTTTGTCGAAAGGTATCGAGATCACTCATCAGAGGTCTCCTGTGGAAGTGAGAGAAAGGTGTTCTGTAGCAGCATAATTCCGGGGTAGTAGCAGGAGTTCTTCTTTAATCCGCTGCAGGTGCCGCTGCTCGTAGGGCGCATCGGGCTCCATAATCCGATCAAGCGAAAACCCGGCCAAGAAACGGTGCACGAAGCGGAAAGCGTCATTGAGTCGAGCGCTCGGAATATCAAACTCGTCGAACATCATGGCCATAATGGCGGTATGTTTATTCTGCTGTTCGGTCAACGAGAAGGGGGTGATGTAATCGCTCGCATTGTTTAAACGAGAGGCGCGCAAGATTTCCGAGAACGCAAAATACAGATCACTCCGATAGTGTTCCCACACCGTGTCGACAAAACGGTTCACTCGATCAACGAGGTCTCCTTGAGCGAGCTGGGCTGAATCAAGACGCGCCAAATAAGCGGTGTGTGCACGGTAAAGAACGGCATTGAGAATGTCCTCTTTGGTGCCAAAGTGGTGCTGTACCGCGCCCCAAGTAATACCGGCCCGTCTCACAATCTGACCCGATGTTGCACCTGCAAGGCCCTGCTCGTTAATCAGCTCTATTACCGCAGCAATGATTCGGTCACGGGTTGCTTGAGCTTTGCGTGCTTGATGGCTGAGTCCAAGATATTCACTTGGACTTGAATCGATACTGAGCTGTCGATTATCTGCGGTACTCATCCCCAAAAAGCACGCTTGATATCAGCCTTGATCAGTTTTTCGGTCGCTGTTCGAGGCATGGGCTCATGTGCAAAGTGGACCTCGACCGGGACTTTAAATCCAGCGAGACGTTCGGCGCAGAAAGCCTTGACCTGCTCGGCTGTGGCCTGCTCGGCAGAATCGTGTAAGCGGATAACGGCAGCCGGCTCTTCCCCGTAGCGCTCACTTTCGATTGCAACTACAGCGACCTCGGCACATCCCGGAAACTGTAGCAGGCAGTTTTCTATTTCGATGGGATAAATATTTTCGCCACCTCGGATGATCATGTCTTTGACGCGATCACAGATGTACAGCAGTCCATCTTCATTAAGGTAGCCCACATCTCCGGTTTTGAACCAACCGTCATCGAAGTCACTGCTGTCCGAGGCGCCACTAAAATAGTGGGTGATGCAGGCGGCAGATTTGACCCAAATTTCCCCAGGCTGCCCCTGGGGTAGGGCTTGACCTTCCTCATCACAAAACTTGAAGTCGACAATGGGACTAGGAAAGCCACTTGCGCCTGGCCGTTGGGCTGCCATAGCGCCAGTGAAAGCTGCGCCGCTGCCCCCTGTTTCGGTGAGGCCCCAGCCCGCGCCCGGCATGGCAGCTGTCAGCTTGGTTCGATAGAGCGTATGAAGTTTCTCTGGTGTTGCACCGCCGCCTGCGCTCACGTTGGTAATCACCGAGGTATCAACTGTGTCAAAGTCGGGGTGCTGAAGCAGGTCGAGGAGCATTGCAGAGGCGCCCATAAGGACGGTGATTTTTTCTTGTTTAACTTGTTTGACGGCCTCGTCCGCACTCCACTTGTACATCATAAAGATGCCGCGTCCGTGGCGTAGGTTCATGATAAATTGAGAGAATAAACCGCTGATATGAAATAGCGGCACCGCTAATAACGTTTTTGGCGGCGTAGGGCTCGCAAGTTGTTGGGTCATGGTTTCGGTGTTTGTCATATAAGTCGTTGCACCGATCAATTCCACATTCATGAGTGCTTGGCAGCAGTTGAAGTGCGAGAACATGGCACCCTTTGGCTTACCCGATGTGCCCGATGTGAAGAGCAGAATCGCCGG
>CBFHJC010000049.1:0-12122 GCA_965656045.1 Aequoribacter sp. | reverse complement strand
CGTTCATGCCAAAAGGCTTATCAGTGAGCTCTTTCATCTTGGCGACTTCGGCGCGAATCACATCGAGTTCACCTGAGGCTGTTTCAATCACACCCAATCCACCCGCATTGCTCACAGCCGACGCCAGCTGTGCTCGCGCGATCCATCCCATCGGGGCCTGAATAATGGGGTACTTTGTGCCGGTCATTGCGGTGACGCGGTTCTGCATGGGCTTGGCTGTCAAGGCAGTCTCCTTATTCGATCATCTCAGTGTTGGCTTAACAGCATACGGGTTGTGGCTGTTGCCGCAATCCCTAGCTCACTTTTTTGCAAGCGCAGGCTACGCGCGAGCTGTTATCAAGTATCAACGGGCCAATGGCGACTTCGTGCGGCGCAGTCAACTATCATCAGTCTCAGTGCCGATCCACCTGGCTTAACCTCTAGTAGCCTGACACTTCGGCAACTCTGCTAAAGCCAAACTTCAAGGTTATCGGTACGACCGATGCGCCGATCGAGCTTCAGCGCGAGTATATCTGCCATGCCGCAGGCAAGCAGCATGTGCTCGACCGATGCCTGCTCGGCAGCGGTCAGGGACTCGTAGATCGCTTGAACTCGCTGCAGCAAATAGAATCGATGCGGCTGCGCCAAGCCACTCAATGTGGTCCCTCGAACAGAAAATTCAGCCGCACCGATGGTATGCACAACACGCCCTACTGCGGGCGAACCGGGAACTGGTGGGTGTGCTTTAAGCCAGGCATTGATTGTTGTCGCAGCAGCGCGGGTTTCAGGAACAAAATCCTCTGCGAGACATTGCAATACCCTCAGTAAAGTCTCGGGCACTTGATCATCGGGTAAGTAATCTGTCTCGGCATTAAAAAATTCAGGCACATCTTGATCGGTCCGATTCATACGCTCAACCCAGCGATACACGCGAACAGCACGCTGCTGCATCAGTCGAGCAGGGTGTGGATCTCGAGCTAGGTGGGCGTACATAGGACCTAATAAACCGAAATCGCCCACGCAAGGCCGCCACCCCAGCAAGTAAGGATAAGTGGCAAAATGCGCGTTAAGGGCCAGCAAATAGTCGATGTACAAAGACTCGACCAAAGGCGCTGTGGCGTCGGTCACACCAAAAAATTGTGCCGCGTGTCGCATACGATTCATCATGGCTTCCGTCTTCTCGTCGCGATCTGGTAAATCGCGCTGCGAGTACACAAAGTGAAAACGGATAAATTCAAGATTGTCTTCTGTGAAGTTCCAGCGGTAGTGCATTGCAGGGCGCAGCAGCCCGTCGGTGCCAAGCACATCAAACAGGGCGCTAAGCACCCGCTGACGCGGTCCTGGAGGCTGATTGGCGCCCCCATTGAGAGACTCGAAGTGCTCGATAATCGCGGCGCCATCCCGAATGACTTTGCCCTCTGCTGTCACCAAGGTTGGAATCGTGGGCAATTGTGCGAGTGGTAAAACCTCGGCCTTATAGCTTTCGTGACCCGTTGAGCGCTCTTCGAAAGGAATATGATTCTTGATTAAATAGCTGCGCGCGCGACCCGAGTAGAGGGAATGCGTAATGGCGTAGAGTGTATTTTTCATAACAATTTACTTCCAGAGCAAGGCAACACTAGCGCAAGCTATCCCCGCACTCACCACTCGTGCTCGAATCAAGGCGCCCGACCTAAGCGTTTCGAGGCATACCACAACAGCAAGGCCACCAGCACCTCAACCGCTATTTGAGGCACAGCCAAAGCAGCACCGTGCATCGACCATGCGACCAGACGACCAAGAGCCGCCAGCACCAACAACATGATGGCCGGGTAATACCAAATGCGCTGCTTGCTCACCAGTGCAATCGCGATACACAGACCCAGCGTCAGGAAAAAACTCGAAATATCGCCAATCTGAGTGCTTAAGCCCAAGCCCTGTGACAGCGAGAGCCCCAGTTCAGGGGCGGCGCCGGCAGGATCTACCAACCATCGCACACCAATCGCAATGAACAGTAAGGAGGCCAGAGCGACCAACAGCGTGATTATTCTTATCATAGTAGCTATCTCCTTCAACGCTTGTGAGCAAAGAACGTTTTACCTAACACAGGGCGCGAGGCCGAGAGTATTGCTCATGCGCTACTCGCACACACCTTTACCTATCAGTCCTATCAGTAACTGTCTGGCCCGACCAGTAACTGCTTTCAAGAATACTGCGCTCGCAGGGTGCAGGCAACATTCTGACACGGTATTTGCCATAATCTTCAAGCCAACGTGTTCGCGAGTGTCCAAAAAAGTGTCACCGATAAATTGAGCTACTCACCTAGAAACTTCTTGAAATGAACGAGCGAAACGGGGTTATTCATCACCCCAACCTCGAAAACCCTCAAAAAATCTGGCCTTAACTATTCAATGACGGCAGCGTAGTGCGACTCAAAAACGCAACACATATTATTATAATTGTTACAATCGTCACAGCTTTGCAGCGCGTATCATGTGTCGTTAAGTAACAACCCACACCCTAGGAGTCTTATTATGAAATCAATCGTACAAACCAGTCTTATTGCCATCGGCCTAAGCGTAGCGAGTTTCTCTGTCAGCGCGCGGGATTTATCAGAGCAATACAATGCCTGCCAAGATCGAATCAAAACCGTCCTTGGTGATACCACGAATGTCTCGATGAAGAGCTCAAAAACTCGCAAAGGCGTTACCACGATCAAGTTAGGCGTCGTGCCTCCCGAAGGTGGTCGCACGGTTATGACTTGCGTGACAGATTCTGAAGCAGAAGGCGGTGTTGTTGTCACCGCCAAAAATGGAGATCAGGTGTAAGTTAACCTACACTTGATCCCATGAACTGGGATGACCTTAAAATATTGTTGGCGCTGAGCCGGAGCGGGTCTACTCGATCGGCTGCAAAACGCCTCGGGGTCAGCAATACCACGGTATCTCGGCGTTTAGAATCACTCGAAGAAGCCATCGGTGGCCGTTTATTTGATCGGACACCCGATGGCTTCAAAATCACAGTTCTGGGCGAGCAGCTTTTAAAGACAGCGCTTGAAATAGAAGAGGCGATTTACGACAGCACGCACAAGTTAACGGGCAGAGATGATGAGCTTGAAGGACGGATTCGTGTGTCACTCCCCGACGGTCCATTCCCCCTAATTGTTGGCGCGTTTGCACGCTTCGCTCAAAAGCACCCACTGATTCAACTCGATATCGCCACCAGCAACGAACCCGCGGATTTGGCGCGACGTGAGGCCGATATTGCTATCCGCGTTATCGAATCTACGGGGCGTCTACCGAAAGATATTGTGGGCATCAAGTTAGGACCGGTCTCGTTCGGCTACTATGTTCACACCGATTTGCTCACAGCGAGCGAAGATCCGGAGTCACCCTTAACGCTGATCGAGGATCCTGTTAATCGCGATTACACCGACACCCCGTCATTTGCGAGTGCACTGAAGCTCCCAAGAAGGCATGCCATCCAGGGGCTTGAACAGCAATATATGGCGGTGACGCACAAAATGGGGGTGGCAAATTTGCCCTGTATTATGTGTGCCGACAACCCGCAGCTAGCGCTGTTACCTGGCACAACATCCGAGCACATTGGTTTTTGCTGGTTACTGTATCATCGAGATTTGCGGCAGTCGGCTCGAATTCGCGCACTGTTCCAAGAGCTTGCCAGTCTCAAGACTGATTGGGCGCAAGCTTGGGATACCTCGGCAACCGAATCAAACACAGTAAGCTTACAACGAGTATAGGCTCTGACCCTCACCGCTCTGCTTGAACTGAAAACAAGCTCTGTAACATCAATACTTCCGCCAAGATGTCATGCCGCTGGGGCCAATCCACCCTCTAGGCCACCCCCGGATAAACACCACCGTCGAGCAACAACGCTTGCCCAGTCATATAGCTCGCGTGGACACTGCACAGAAAAGCGCAACATTGGCCAAACTCCTCGGCGGTACCAAATCGCTTGGCTGGGATCGACTGCTGCATGAACTCAGATACCTGTTCTGCTGTCAGGTTCATTGCGCCAGCTCTGGCGGAAAAAATAGCATCGAGTCGCTCAGTCGCATGCAGCCCCGGCAACAGGCTGTTAATCGTCACGTTATGCGGCGCCAAAGCAGCGGCAATACCTTTTGAATAGGCCACCAAGCCAGATCTCATCGCATTCGAGAGATCCAAACCCACCATGGGAGATTTCACTGAGCCGCTGGTGATCGTGACAATGCGACCAAATTGCTTTGCTTCCATCGACCCGACAACGCGGTTAATTAGATCAGTCATGCCGTACAGGTTCGCATCAAGCGCATGAATCCAATCCTCTCGGCTCAAGGTCTTGTAGTCTTTAACGGGCGGCCCACCCGCATTCACAATCAGAATATCGGGTTCAGGCATGGCCGCAAGCACCGCGTCACGACCCGATTGAACGGCCAAATCAGCCACCACATAACTCACGTCAACCGAATAACGCTTGCGGAGATCAGCAGCAGCAACTGCGAGCGCCTCTTCGCCGCGCGCTACCATAGTCAGATGCACGCCCTCTGCCGCGAGTGCCTCTGCACAGCCAAAACCCAACCCTTTCGAAGCACCGCAGACAATCGCGGCTTTACCAGCAATCCCTAGATCCATGATGTTTACCCTTACTTTGTTATTGATATTCTAACGTATTCGAGTCAGACGGCTCTGTCCAACTCGAATATGCGTCGCGCCAACTCAGCTTGCGCTGACAGAGTCAGAGCCCTTTACTTGCGCCGACCCGTTCTCAGACGCAGTCGAAAACTGGCCAAGCCCTCGGTGCCCGAAACCTTGATCCGCTTCAACTCCAATGGCGCACTATAAGGATACGAATCTATACCCTCGTTGGTCGTCACCGCGAAGGCGTAGCCTGCCTGCTGCGCCAGAACAACATCGTCGGGACCATAGAGGCCAAAAGGATACGCAAAGCTTGGGATATCAGTCGCAAACTGATCCGCTAGTACCTCCCGTGACTGGGTGATCTCTCGGCGTTTGTCGACTTCCGATGTGTTCAGTAAATTCGCATGGGTTAGAGTGTGGGCGCCCAACTCCCACAACCCAGAATCCAGCAAGTCTTTGATCTCTGCATCGCTGAGCTTTTCTTCACGCATCAGTTCACCACTATTGTGGTGAGCTTTTTTAGCGGCTGACCAGTCTCTATCAAATCGATCGACAACCAAATATAAGGTCGCTTTCGCGTGATAGCGTGCGAGTACAGGATGGGCCTGAAGCAAATTATCACGGTAGCCATCATCGAAGGTGAGTACGACCGTTTTGGGCGGCAGTGGCCCACTCAATTCTGATACGTGGGCGAATCGCCAGCCATGGGTCGCCAGATACTCAATTTGGCGCTCGAACTGCGCCTGCGGTACTCGTAACTTGTTAAACTTGGCGCCTGGGCGGTGGTCTGACACCATGTGATACATCAAAATTCGGGGGTGTTCGTATCCAACACTCTGCCGCCACCACTGATAGCGCCACGAGAGTGCGAGCACGGCTAATCCCAGCAGAGACCACCAGATCATAGGAGCTCCTGATAGGTTTTCAAGGTCTGCTCAAGCATTCGCTGCCGCAAGAACAGGCTATTGGGTTTGGGCTTACTTGAATCCGCAAGTTGTTGTCGCACAGTGTCCACCAATCCTTCAAAATCGTTCAGTGCGACAGCGCCCGATGGATAAAGCTCGGCCAGAATATCACTCACACCGCCGTGATCATATCCGACCACAGGGCGACCCAAGCTTAGGGCTTCAAGCACCGTGCGACCGAACGATTCCGGCTGCGTCGACAGTGACAAGACGAGATCTGCTTCAGCAAAAATATCGCGAATATCATCTCGGGCGCCGGTAAACGTGATCGCGTCGGTTAATTGGCGAGACTCGACCGCAGCATAAAGCTCTTGCGCATAAGCCACGCGTTTTGGATCCTCACCGCCAACGATCAAGCCATGAACTGGCAAGTCGTACTGATTCACTAAGCGATCTATCAGATCGATAAACACCGCTTGTCCTTTGAGACGAGTCAAGCGTCCTGGCAAAACCAGTAAGGTTTTACCCTGACACTTGGGAAAAGCTGCAGCAAAAGTTCCCCGCCACGCCTCGCTGGGCCGATAGCCCGGGTAGTACCACTCTGGATCGATGCCGCGTGGAATAGTCACTAATCGGGCCGCATCAACATCTGGATAGTTCTGCATGACGTATCGATGAGCCGCATCAGAAACGACAATCACGCGCTCACCCGAACACATAATTTTGCTGTAGCGATTCACTGAATAGAGGCCGTGGACCGTGGTAATGAGACGCGGTCGACCCTGCTTAGGAAGACCCCGCCAAGCCAACCAAACAATCCAAGCGGGCATTCGAGAGCGGAGATGCACGATGTCAAAAGCCTGTTCACGCAACCAGCGGCGAACAGCAAAGACATGTCGCAAAGTCATGACGCTTTTCTTGCCCAGATCCCAGTCTTGGTGGAAAGAGCCTTCCGCCAACAAACGCTTTTTCATAGCACCGCCGGCTGACACCACCCACGACTCGTGCCCTTGATCTACCAAATAGCGAGCGAGTTCTAATGTACCCGTCTCGACACCACCCCCCTCTAGGGCTGGCAGTACCTGCAGGATCTTCACACCGCGCCTCGGGCCGAATTAAAGCCTAACATCGACTAATGTTCTGGGTAACACGTACTTAAGATCATAAATAACGCGATCTGGCCGCATCCATTGATTGAGCTGTGCTTCGTCGAGGGTTCGGAACTCATCGTGAGCAACCGCGAGTAATAAGGCATCATAGGCCTGCGCATCAGGCTGCGCCACGAGCTTGGCAGTACCCTCGAGAAGCTCACTGGTCGGATCGACCCAAGGGTCATAGACATCGACTTCCGCTCCATACTTAGATAGGGCACCGACAATATCGACAACGCGCGTGTTACGAACATCTCGGCAATTCTCTTTAAACGTTAAACCAAGAATCAAAATTTTTGCGCCAGCGACGTGCAGACGCTTGCGTAGCATAGCCTTCACCAGCTCATCGGCTACATACGTACCCATATTGGAGTTAATGCGTCGGCCGGCGAGAATGACATCCGGAATATAGCCCACTGCCTGGGCTCTGTAGGTCAGGTAGTAGGGATCGATACCTATGCAGTGCCCGCCGACCAACCCCGGTCGAAAAGGCAAAAAATTCCATTTAGTGCCGGCGGCCTCTAGGACTTCTTCTGTATCGATCTCTAAATGATTAAAAATAATCGCCAGCTCGTTCACCAGCGCTATATTTAAATCCCGCTGGGTATTCTCAATTACTTTGGCTGCCTCAGCCACGCGAATACTGCTGGCCCGATAGGTCCCCGCTTTGATGACCCGTTGATAAAGCTGATCGACGTATTCAGCGACTTCCGGTGTTGAGCCAGAGGTGATCTTAACGATATCGGCAAGCTGCCTCTGCTTATCGCCAGGATTGATTCGCTCTGGGCTGTAACCCGCAAAAAAATCGTGATTAAAACGCAATCCAGAGTGCGCCTCTAATATAGGCACACAATCGTCTTCGGTTGCTCCCGGGTAAACTGTGGATTCATAAATGACGATAGCGCCTGGCTTAAGCACATTACCCACAGTTGCCGAAGCTGCCATCAGTGGACCCAAATCAGGTTGTTTGTCTAAATTGATAGGGGTCGGTACGGTGATAATAAAAACGTCGCAACCGTCTAGCGCGCCGCTATCGGTCGTGCAAATGAGGTGCTGTGCCGCAGTCAAAACTTCGGTGCTCGTTTCACCCGTGCTATCGATACCCTGATTGAGCTGGGCAACCCGATTAGCATCCAAATCAAAGCCAACTACTGGCTGTTTTGAGCCAAACGCCGCAGCCAGAGGCAGCCCCACGTAACCTAATCCAATGACGCCAATTTTGGCCGCTTCTAATGCTGGAAAACCCACGACTTACTCCTTAAGACTGCTGCAAAGCTAGTGTAACACGACATTTATCGCTGTTATGCTCTTAACGAAAGCAACTTTTTGACAGCCTACAGGCCTTCAATAACCCATCGTATAGGCTAGTTGGAACCCACCGATTAGGGGCTTCAATAGTGAACTAATTGAATTATCAGTCATCGTGAAGTGCTCTGATTACGCAGTTTTATCTGATTGTATCCGAGCTCTAACACACAAAACTTGAGGCTCGCCTGGGTCTCTTTGCCTGGTTTCTATCGAGGGATCTGTCTGGCTCTATCTTTAAGAATGAGATCTCCTGTACCGTATCGTTTTTGATTTGTTCGAGTACCGTGATATGAACTCAGCGCTACCAAAAACACCAGCCGCCAATGACGACATTATCGCCACCGATAAAGCGGCCGTATGGCATCACTTAAGCCCGCATCAGCAGTGGGATACCAAAGATCCCATTGTACTGAAGAAAGGCGTCGGGATGCGGGTCACAGACGTTAAGGGCAAGACTTATCTAGATGCCACCTCTGGTGGTGTCTGGTGCGTCAACGTGGGCTTTGGACGCGAACGAATTGCCGAGGCAGTGCGTCAGCAGTTGGTTGACTTGTGCTACTTCGCAGGCAGTTACGCCACTGAGCCGGGCGCACTCTTCGCCCAACAGCTTTTGACCAAAATGCCTGGGCTGAGCCGAGTCTATTATTCTAGCTCAGGGTCAGAAGCAAATGAAAAAGGCTATAAAATGGTGCGGCAGCTCGCACATATCAATGGTGATGGCAGCAAGCATAAAATCATTTACCGTGATCGCGACTATCACGGCACTACGATTGGTGCCTTGAGCTCCACTGGACACGAGCAAAGAACCGCACATTATGGGCCTTTTGCACCCGGCTTTTCATCATTCGCCCACTGCTTATGCTATCGCTGCCCTTTCGGAAAAACCTACGGCAGCTGCAATATTGAATGTGCACGCGACCTAGAAACTGCGATCTTGCGCGAAGGTCCTGACAGCGTCGGTGCTGTCGTTATTGAGCCCATTACTGCAGGGGGTGGGGTGATCCCTCCACCGCCCGAGTATTTTCCGATCATTCAAGAGATTTGCACCCGTTATGGCGTCTTGATTCATATCGACGAGGTCGTTTGTGGACTTGGGCGCACAGGGACTTGGTTCGGCTATCAGCACTATGATGTGAAACCCGACATTGTTACGATGGCAAAAGGGGTTGCAAGCGGATACGCCGCCATCTCGTGTACGGTCACAACAGAGAGCCTCTTCAACGAGTTTCGACGCACTGATCGTAATAGTATCGATTACTTCAGAGACATCAGCACCTTTGGTGGGTGTACTTCTGGACCCGTTGCCGGCATCGAAACAATGGCGATCTTAGAGGAAGAAAACCTCATCGAAAACACACGACTCATGGGCGACTATCTGATGGATAAGCTCCACGAGCTAAAAGATAAGCACCGTGTTGTGGGCGATGTAAGAGGTAAAGGCTTGTTTGTCGGAATTGAACTGGTCCAAGACCGAGCAACAAAAGAGCCCGTAAGCGAACAAGATACGGGAAGAGTCGCGGCTCATTGCTTGGAGCATGGCGTGATGATTGGTCGTACCAACCGCAGTTTCGCCGACTTGAATAATACGCTCTATTTGAGCCCGGCTCTGATTGCAACAAAGACTGATCTTGATGCCATCGTACGTGCTATTGATGACGCCTTAAGCTCTATTTTTCACTCACAATAAGGCGTTTTTTTGTCTTCTCTAGCCCGAATCGCTCAGTTTTATCCCGGTGTGGCGGCCGTTATTTTGATCGCTGTGACAAGCCAGTTTTTGGCCACACACTATCAAGCGCCTGCTCTTGTTTTTGCCTTGTTGCTCGGTATGGCGATGAACTTTTTATATCGTCAAGAGCACAGTCGCGCAGGCGTCGATTTCTGCGCTAAACACGTGTTGCGCATTGGTGTTGCGATGCTCGGTGCGGGTATTGCTGTGAGTGATATCGCAGATATTGGTGCACTGGGACTCGCCGCGCTGATAGGGGGTATGATACTGACGATTGCCTCTGGCCCGCTGCTTGCAAGAAGTCTTGGGCTGGGCCGTGATATGGGGCTCTTATCTGGCGGAGCTGTGGCCATATGCGGTGTATCGGCAGCACTCACACTGTCGTCGGTCATGCCCAAAAATGAAGAAAATGCCAAGTTCACTCTCTTGGCTGTCATTATGGTGACCACCATTGGCGCACTCGCCATGGTGGGCTATCCCATAATCGTTACGCAGCTCGCGTTAAGTCCCGAGCAGGCTGGCTACTTTTTAGGTGGCGCCATTCATGATGTATCACACGTAGCAGGTGCAGGTTTTGCCTTATCTGAAACCGTTGGGGTTGAAGCTATGACCGTAAAAATGGTCCGCGTAGCGATGCTCATCCCTATCGCTTGGTGCTTCTTACTGCTTTTTAATCGCCACCAGGGTGCCGACGTCAGCCTTAAACCACCGCTATTTCTCATCGGGTTTATTGCGCTTGCTTTGCTCAATAGCGGAGGGCTCATTCCAGCGGAATGGTCTACCGCGTTAACACAGCTCTCTAAACTTAGCTTCTTGCTCGCTATTGTGGCTCTGGGCATAAAAACAGAGTTAAGCGGACTAGTCGCTCACGGGTGGCGGCCCGTGGCACTCGTTTTGATTCAAAGTGTGTTACTCGGTTCAACAATGCTACTCTGGGCCGTGTTCATGATATAAACCACGCCAGAGGGGCAACGATAATGCAAGCGATTGGTAAAACACGATCACGTTTAACTCACCTGCTAACCTTACTCTTACTGGCAGCACCTGCATCCGCAGTCGCGAGTATCGACCAACTGATCAACGATGCCGTAGCACCCATTACGCTTATCGTTTCCAGCATCATCTTCTTCTCGGTGCCCGTCGCAGGCGCTGAAGTGCCTCTCGTCGTCGTCTGGCTCGTTGTTGCAGCGATTTTTTTCACCGGCTACTTCAACTTCCTCAATTTTTCGGGATTCAAACACGCCATCGATATCGTTCGCGGCTTAAATCACAATCCCAAAGCGCCTGGCGAAGTGAGCCATTTCCAAGCCCTGACCACTGCCGTGTCAGGCACAGTCGGCATTGGTAATATTGGCGGTGTAGCAGTCGCCATTAGTTTGGGTGGCCCGGGTGCTACTTTTTGGCTGATTGTCGCGGGCCTCTTGGGAATGTCGACTAAGTTTATCGAATGCACCTTAGGTACTATTTATCGACGCCACAACCCTGATGGCTCCGTCTCTGGCGGACCTATGTATTACCTTGAACAGGGCTTTTTAGAAAAAGGCTGGCCCAAAGTAGGGCGCTTCTTGGGCAGATTCTATGCTGTTGGTATCGTGATCGGCTGTCTGGGTATCGGCAACATGTTCCAAGCCAACCAAGCTTACCTTCAGTTCGTCACAGTGACCGGTGGCGATTCAAGTTTTTTTGCGCAGAAAGGGTGGTTAGTGGGACTTATTATGGCCGTGATGGTCGCCCTAGTGATCATTGGTGGCATCAAAAGTATCGCGCGAGTCACCAGCAAGCTGGTCCCTTTTATGGCGGTTTTTTACAGCCTGAGCGCCTTGGTCATCATCCTGATGAACGCTGAAGCGCTGCCCTTTGCAGTGAATGCCATTATTACGGGGGCCTTTAGCCCCGAGGGTGTCGCGGGCGGTATGATTGGTGTGATTGTCATTGGCGTTCAACGCGCTGTGTTCTCGAATGAAGCAGGTATCGGCTCGGCACCAATTGCTCACTCCGCGGTACAGACCAAAGAGCCCATTACGCAGGGTTATGTGTCGATGTTAGAGCCCTTCATTGATACCGTGGTGATTTGTACTTTGACCGCCCTGGTAATTGTTACAACCTTCTACTACGACCCCAGCTTCAACGCCGGTCTTGACGGCATCGGTATGACGTCTGCAGCCTTCGAGCGCAATATCACTTGGTCGCCTCTACTTATCGCGATTGCCGGCATGCTGTTCGCGTTCTCTACCATGATTGCATGGGCCTATTACGGGCTAAAAGGATTTACCTATCTGGTGGGCGAACACGCTTGGGCCTCCAATCTCTTCAAATTGATATTCTGTTCGTTCATTGTTGTTGGAAGCAGCATCCCTCTGACCGCTGTACTCGATTTTTCAGACGCGCTGGTATTCCTAATTTGTGTACCCAACATCATCGGTTTATACGTGCT
>CBFHJC010000048.1:0-12361 GCA_965656045.1 Aequoribacter sp. | reverse complement strand
TAGGGCAACAAATCGGATCGTCCTCACCGGTAATGATTCGCAGATAAGAGGGCTTCACTACCCGCCCCTCAGCAATAGCTAATTTCAGACGATTCGCTTGGGGCGGACGAAAACTGCTCATTTGCGTTGGCACGATCGCTGTGCCAAGTACAGGCGAAATCAATAGCACACGGTCTGGCACGATGGGCGCATCGATCAATGACAGCATAAGCAAGTAGGCACCGTAAGAAGTAGCTATGAGATACCCTTCTCCGGCCGAGAGCGCGTGCTGTCGAACCAAGTCTATTTGATAGGTTAGCGACTGCGCTAGGAAGGAACTGTTGATCGCGAGCCCTTGGTAGTCGGCAGCCTGCTCAGACAAATGGAGACTCAGGCCCTTTTCAAGCTCGCCACCTCGTCCTGTGATGTAGCGGATTCGCACTGATTAGAACCTCAAAAGTGCAGCCCATGTATCCGGTATGCACCTGCGTGAAGTTGGTCGGGACGGCAGGATTTGAACCTGCGACCACCACACCCCCAGTGTGGTGCGCTACCAGGCTGCACTACGCCCCGAGTTTTGGCAATCAGGGCCGCACTGCGCCCCAGATTTAACACCGCCCAGGGCTGGAAACCCTGTGAGGTCGCGATTATACGCAATATAAGGATTAATGCCAGCCTAATCAGGCCGATCTAGAATATCGAGAATATCTTCAAGCTCAATGATCACATCGTGGAGTTCGTCTGCAGTCATGACGCCTAACTGACAATCGTTAGATTCAGTAATACGTTGCCGCGCGCCACCTATGGTGTAACCCTGTTCATAAAGGAGTGATCGAATCTGACGAATCAGAACGACGTCTGCGTGCTGATAATAGCGCCGATTTCCGCGTCGTTTTACAGGCGCAAGCGTCGGGAATTCTTGTTCCCAATAACGCAATACGTGCGGCTTCACTAAGCACAGCTCGCTTACCTCACCGATAGTAAAATAGCGCTTACTCGGGATCGGTGGTAACTCACCATTGTTACTTGGTTCCAGCATACTTCTCCACGCGCGCCTTCAACTTTTGACCTGGCCGAAACGTCACCACTCGGCGTGGCGAAATTGGAATCTCTTCACCCGTTTTGGGATTTCTACCTGGGCGTTCACCTTTGTCTCGAAGCTCGAAGTTCCCAAAGCCCGAGAGCTTGACTTGCTCGTTACTTTCGAGACTCGCACGAATCTCTTCAAAAAACATCTCGACGATTTCTTTGGCTTCACGTTTGTTCAGGCCTAGCTCCTCGAACAACATATCGGCCATATCAGATTTTGTTAACGCAGTCATCTTTTCCTACCGTTTTAGCGCAACTCGGCGTTACAGGTTTTCTTCAACGATTCAATCACTTGCGCCATCGCGTCGCTGACATCAGATTCGCTAAGGGTGCGCGATTGATCGGCCAAAGTCAAACCTATCGCGACACTTTTTAGGCCCTCAGAGACACCCTGCCCCATATACACATCAAATACGAACGCCTCTTTGTGTAACGCACCCAAGGCGTCTTTGGCGCACTCGACAAGAGTAGCGACTGGCAAATTTTGATCGACAAGGACGGCAACATCTCGGCGGACTTCTGGATACTTCGAAACCGGCGTGAAACTGGGGACCGAACCGAGTGATAAGGCGCTGCGATTGATCTCTGCAGCGAAGATCGGTTGGCTCAGACCTAGCGCTTTCTGCACGCCGGGGTGCACTTGACCGAGGTGCCCTACAATCGCCCCGCCCACCCGAATAGTCGCGGTTTGGCCGGGGTGAAATCCTTTGACCTCAGCTGACGAGTAGCTGACCTCGTTAATTCCAAAGTGGCGCAGTAATGCTTCCACTTCTCCCTTCAGATCAAAAAAATCTACCGCGGCTGATCGATTTCCCACGCGCTCTGGCTCGGCTCGCCCCCCGATTAACAGGGCGACTTTTGGCGTTTGAACGTAACCGTCTGTGCCCTCAAAAGCCAAACCTAACTCAAAAATTCGGACACGTGACTGCTGTCGGCTTGAATTGGTATGCGCGACCGCTACCAAGCCCGGAACAAGACTAGATCTCATTACGGAAAGATCTTCTGAAATAGGATTGCGTAAGACAACAGCAGAGGCCATATCACCAAAAGCTTCTGCGAGCTTGGGCTCAATAAAGCTGTAAGTGATCACTTCTCTTAAGTCTCTCGCCGCCAGATAACGGCGGATGCGAGAGGCTGGGGTAATAGTCTCAGGCTTAACCGGCATATCCAAAGCGGCATAAATCTGACTAACGGGAAGTTTGTTATAGCCATAGATTCTGGCGACTTCTTCGATCAAATCTGCCTCTATGGCGATATCAAATCGCCAGCTAGGCACACTACAGATCCAACCTTCAGGAGTGGCTTGTGTGTCTAGACCCAGTCCATTCAAGATCTGATTGACTTGTCTGGTCTCGATAGCAACACCAAGCGCGCGCTGCAATGCACGGGCGTTGAGCGTAACCGCTTCGCGACTCGGCAGCTGATCATCATGGCGAACAACACTCATGGGGCCAGCTCGTCCACCTGTCAGCGAAGTCAGCAAGTCCGTCGCTCTGTCTAATGCACGTTCAGCAAGGGCAAAATCGACACCACGCTCAAAACGATGCGACGCGTCAGTATGCATACCTAACTTGCGAGCTTGCCCTGCCAGAGCATGAGGTGCAAAAAAAGCAGACTCGAGTATGACCGCGGTGGTCGTAGCCGAAATAGCTGTTCGTTGGCCTCCCATCACACCCGCAAATGCAATAGGACCCTCCTCGTCAGTGATCAACAAAGCACCTTCTGGAAGGTCAATCATCTTGCCGTCTAACAAAGTCATCGATTCTGATGCGCCCGCGGTGCGTACTGTAATTGCTCCAACCACTTTATGCGCATCGAACGCGTGCATGGGCTGTCCTAGCTCAAGCATCACGTAATTGGTGACGTCGACAAGCGGATCTTTGCAACGGATACCAGACCGCCTTAGCCTCTCAGTCATCCAAACGGGGGTTGGTCCTGTGTTGTCCACGCCTTCAACCATTCGCGCCGCATAAACTGGGCACTGGGAGCCTGCGTTGACCAGTACACGGACCGCAGTATCGCTGTTCTCTGTGACGCTCACGACAGGGATATCACCCTGAGCGACACCTGTTAGTACCGATATTTCACGCGCAATACCGAGCGCGCTCAGGCAATCGGCTCGATTAGGCGTTAGTCCAATTTCAATCGAGTGATCCTCTAAGTTCAGATAGCGTCTTAAGGATTCGCCTATGGGCGCATCAGTCGCCAGCTCCATCAGACCATCAGATGACTCCGACAGCCCCAACTCTGCCTCTGCACAGAGCATTCCCTCGCTCTCAACGCCACGCAACTTGCTCGCCTTAATCGAAAAATCACCTGGCAGAACCGCGCCAACTAAAGCGACGGGGGCTCTCAGGCCTACTCTGGCGTTAGGTGCCCCACAGACAATTTGGAGTGGCTCGCCTGAGCCAACCAACACCTTACACACCCTCAACTTATCGGCGTCTGGGTGCGGCTGAGCGTCGATGATCTCGCCAACAACCACCTTTTCGAAAGCGCCCGCCACAGGCTCGATTGCATCAACTTCGAGTCCTGCCATCGTCAGCTGGTGGCTTAAGTCATTCACATTGAGCGAATGAGGCACCAACTCTCGTAGCCACTGTTCACTGATTTTCACTGAGCTCTCTCCTTAGCGAAACTGGGCCAGAAACCGCAGATCATTATCAAAAAACAACCGCAAATCGGTAACGCCGTAGCGCAACATTGCCAGCCGTTCCACACCCATTCCGAATGCAAATCCCGAAAAGCGTTGCGCATCAATTTGGGTGCCCTCGAACACTGCTGGATGCACCATGCCGCATCCCATGACCTCAAGCCATCCAGTCTGGCTGCAAACTCGGCAACCGGAACCCGAGCAATGAACACACTGAATATCAACTTCTGCAGAGGGTTCCGTAAAAGGAAAATAAGAAGGGCGAAAGCGCACCTCGAGATCTTTCTCGAAGAAACGTTGTAAAAACACCTCGATTAAACCCTTCAGGTCAGCAAAGCTCGACTGCTCATCGATGAGTAAGCCTTCAACCTGATGGAACATAGGTGTATGGGTCAAATCGGAGTCGCATCGATACACACGTCCAGGACAGATAATACGCAGCGGTGGTTCTTGGGACTCCATCACACGCACCTGGACCGGCGATGTATGTGTTCTTAATACATGGGTGGCATCAACATAAAAAGTATCATGCATAGCACGAGCGGGATGAGATTCGGGAATATTTAAGGCAGTGAAATTATGATAGTCATCCTCAATCTCAGGACCCTCGACGCTTGCGAAACCCATCGCCGAAAAAAGGGCTTCAATCCGATCGATTGTCACCGACACCGGGTGCAGGCCACCTGTGCCCTGGCCTCGACCGGGCGCGGTGACATCGACCGCTTCGGCAGAAAGCTTCTGCTCTAGAGCGATCGTTTCAAGCGCCACCTTGCGCTCATTAATGAGGGTTTGAAGATGTGCCTTCACCTCGTTCACCAGCGCACCAGCAGCTGGACGCTGATCGGGTGGTAGTTGGCTTAACCCTTTTAAGACAGCAGTCAAAGCACCTTTTTTACCAAGGTAATCAACTCTCATCTGCTCTAAATCTGCAAGACCCGACACCGCGTTGATAGCGGCCTCAGCATCGGCGCTTATTTGCTTCAGTTCTTCCATCCCGACCCATTCCTTCCTATCGCAGACCCAAGCCTAATCTCTGCGCATTACAACAAAAAGGGGAAAGAGTATCACCCTTTCCCCTTCCTTTACTGCCCAAGCAGCGCAAACCCGAAAAAGGTTTATGCGAGTGCTGTTTTCGCTTGTTCAACTACCGCTGAAAAACCGGCTTTATCACGAACAGCTAAGTCAGCCAAAACGCGACGATCTAGAGTGATATTCGCTTTCTTGAGACCGTTAATAAATTGGCTGTAAGTAATACCGTTGGCGCGTGCCTGTGCGTTAATCCGAGTAATCCAGAGTGCACGAAACTGACGCTTACGTTGACGGCGATCGCGATACGCATACTGACCCGCTTTGATAACCGCCTGCTTGGCAACACGAAAGATACGGCTACGAGCGCCATAGTATCCTTTGGCTTGCTTTAAAATCTTCTTGTGACGGCGATGTGCGGTCACACCTCTTTTTACACGTGGCATAGTTTAATCCTCTTGAATGACTTAGTGAGCGCGCAACATTTTATCGACAAGTGCCTTATCGGACTTGTGGATCATGGATGTACCACGCAGTTGACGCTTACGCTTAGTGGTCATTTTGGTCAGGATGTGACTTTTATAAGCACTCTTGCGCTTATAGCCACCGGCGGTTTTCTTAAACCGCTTCGCGGCACCACTGTGAATTTTTACCTTAGGCATTTTGTGTACTCCAAATTGCTCATATAAAGACAAGAGTTAGGGCATTCACGGGCCACTAACCCCGTTTCTTGGGCGCCAACACCATGGTGAGTTGACGTCCTTCCATTTTGGGAAACTGTTCTACCGTTCCCCATTCGGCAAGATCTGCTTCAATACGACGAAGCAGTTCTATGCCAATTTCTTGGTGAGCCATTTCGCGGCCTCGAAATCTCAAGGT
Organism: Aequoribacter sp.; assembly: GCA_965656045.1. Taxonomy (GTDB): domain Bacteria; phylum Pseudomonadota; class Gammaproteobacteria; order Pseudomonadales; family Halieaceae; genus Aequoribacter. The sequence goes on along the minus strand of CBFHJC010000048.1, from coordinate 6,735 downwards.
CACCTTAGCTTTGTCACCGTTTTCTATGAACCGCACAAGGTTGCGGAGCTTAATCTGATAGTCGCCCTCGTCAGTACCAGGACGAAACTTCATTTCTTTCACTTGAGTCCGCTTCTGCTTCTTACGCTGAGCGGCTTTTTGTTTCTTCGCCTCAAAAATGTGCTTACCGTAGTCCATGATCTTACAAACCACAGGATCGGAGTCAGCTATCTGCACGAGATCTTGTGATGCAGCTTCTGCAGCGGCTTTGGCTTCGGCCAAAGATACAATACCCACCTGCTCGCTGTCTGCGCCGATAAGTCGCACTGGATCGGCGGTTATCTGATCATTTATGAGCGCTTTTTTTGACTTACGCTTTTCGGTTTCGCTATTAATCCTGATTCTCCACTAAAAATAGGCCCCGGGCCTCTACGTCGCTACGAAGATGCGCTTCGAACGCCTCTAGAGTCATTGTTCCTAGGTCGTTACCGTCGCGGGTTCGCACGGCCACAGACTGTGATTCTGTTTCTTTATCACCGACCACTAAGAGGTACGGAATCTTAGCGATAGTGCGCTCGCGGATTTTAAAGCCGATCTTCTCGTTTCTCAAGTCCGCAATCGCCCTAAAACCCGAGTTATTAAGGTAATCCGCCACATTTTGAGCGAATTCTGCCTGTTTATCGGTAATATTCATCACCACGACCTGCTCTGGCGCCAGCCAAGTCGGGAATTTACCCTCGAAATGCTCGATCAAAATACCGATGAAACGCTCAAAACTACCCAGAATTGCACGGTGCAACATGACTGGGACTTTCCGTGAGCCATCTTCAGCAACGTATTGCGCATCGAGTCTGCCCGGCATCGAAAAATCGACCTGAATCGTGCCCAGTTGCCATATTCGACCGATACTGTCTTTTAGCGAAAACTCAATCTTAGGACCATAAAAAGCGCCCTCCCCAGGCAGAAGTTCCCAAGGCAATTGCTGCGCGTCAAGGGCCTCAGCAAGCGCTTGTTCAGCTCGATCCCAGTCTTCATCTGTGCCAACACGCTGCTCAGGTCGGGTCGACAAACGATAAATGACATCGTCGAAGCCAAAGTCATGGTAAACGCCGTGGAGGAAATCAATGAACCGTGATACCTCTGGCTGAATTTGGCTTTCGGTGCAAAAAATATGAGCATCATCTTGAGTAAAGCCTCGTACGCGCATGATGCCGTGCAGAGAGCCCGATGGTTCATTGCGATGACAGCTTCCAAACTCGGCCAATCGCAAAGGCAAATCTCGGTAAGATTTAAGGCCTTGGTTGAATACTTGCACGTGACAGGGACAGTTCATGGGCTTCACCGCAAACTCTCGGTCCTCTGTATGCAATAAAAACATATCGTCGCCAAATTTTTCGGCGTGACCGGATTTTTGCCACAAACTAATATCGACCACTTGTGGCGTTTTGATCTCTTGATAACCCTCGAGCTGCTGACGCCGACGCATGTACTGCTCGATCACCTGATACAGAGCCCACCCTTTGGGATGCCAGAACACCATTCCCGGCGCCTCTTCTTGGGTGTGAAACAAGTCTAACTTTTTACCAATCCGGCGATGATCACGTTTCTCGGCTTCCTCGATTCGAGTGAGGTACTGATTTAATTGCTTTTTGTTGGCCCAGGCCGTGCCGTAGATCCGTTGCAACATTTCATTGTTAGAATCACCACGCCAGTAGGCACCCGATACTTTGGTCAGCTTAAAAGCCGACAGCTTGCCGGTCGACGGCACGTGAGGACCGCGGCACAGATCCATCCACGGCCCCTGTTTGTACACCGAGATCACCTCACCCTCAGGTAGCGCCTCGATAATTTGAACCTTATAGTGCTCACCCAAGTTCCGAAACTCTGTAATCGCATGCTCGCGGCTCACTTCGAGTCGCTCAACGGTGAGATCTCGCTCAACAATATCTGCCATACGCTGTTCGATGGCGTCGAGGTCTTCACGGCTAAAACGATGCCCCGTAGCAAAATCGTAATAGAAGCCATCCTCGATGGTAGGTCCAATAGTGACCTGAGTACCGGGATACAGTTCTTGGACCGCCATAGCCAGCAGGTGGGCCGTTGAATGACGGATAATCTCGATACCTGCGTCATCTCGATCGGTGATAATCGCCAACGAGACGTCGTTTTCAATTAGGTAGGAGGTGTCTACTTCGTGGCCATCCACCACACCTCCGAGAGCTGCTTTGGCCAAACCGGGACCAATAGATTCAGCAACTTGGAATACGCTAACGGGTTGTTCGAATTGTTTCTGGTTGCCATCAGGCAGAGTAATTGTAGGCATAAGCTCTCTCGTCAGTGGTGACCCCTACTAAAGGCCACTTGGCGCAATGGTCGACCGCGCTTAAATAAGGGCGCCGAGTGTAGCAAAGTCTGCCTTTAAAGCCCAGCGAGAGCTCGATATTGCTGAGTGCATCCAAACAAACGGTTCAGCCACCCATGAAGGCAAACTGCTTGAATTCAGTGATTTGATCCCGCACAACCCCTGCTTTTTCAAACTCGAGATTCTTCGCGTGCTCCATCATCTCGGCTTCGAGCTGCTTAATTTTGCGGCTCAGTGCTGCCGGGCTCATGCTCGCCATATCCTCGGCATAAGCGGCTTTCACCTCGGCCACTTTGCGATCTCCCTTGGCATTGCGCTTGGTCGACATCCGTCTGGCGCCTTCCATAATATCCTGCACCGACTTGGTGATGCCAACGGGCTCAATACCATGTTCAAGATTATGGGCGAGCTGCCGATTGCGTCGACGCTCGGTCTCGTCGATGGCACGCTGCATCGATCCAGTGATCTTATCCGCATACAAGATAGCCCGCCCATGCAAGTTTCGGGCGGCACGACCGATGGTCTGAATCAAGGAGCGGTCAGACCTCAAAAAGCCCTCTTTGTCCGCGTCTAAAATCGCGACCAGCGCGACCTCTGGCATGTCGAGGCCTTCTCGTAACAAGTTAATGCCCACTAAGACATCGAATTCGCCGAGCCGCAAATCGCGAATAATCTCGACTCTCTCGACGGTGTCGATATCAGAGTGTAAGTAACGATTCTTGATCTCGTGCTCGGCCAGGTATTCACTCAAATCCTCGGCCATCCGTTTTGTGAGCGTAGTGACGAGAACGCGCTGCCCCGTCTCGATGACCCGTCTAATTTCTGTCATCAGGTCATCTACCTGAGTCGAAGCGGGTCGAATCTCAATAGTCGGATCGACCAATCCGGTCGGGCGAACCACTTGTTCTACCACGCGCCCAGAATGCTCTTCCTCGTACTTACCGGGCGTGGCTGACACAAATATCGCTTGAGGCACTAAGCGCTCCCACTCCTCGAACTTAAGGGGGCGATTATCCAGCGCAGAAGGTAAACGGAAGCCGTATTCCACGAGTGTTTCTTTGCGCGATCGATCTCCTCGATACATGCCACCGATCTGAGGAATGGTGACGTGCGACTCATCAATGATCACCAGTGCGTTGTCGGGTAAATACTCAAATAAAGTAGGTGGCGGCTCGCCAGGACCGCGACCCGATAAGTATCGAGAGTAGTTCTCGACGCCTTGGCAATAGCCCAGCTCTCGGATCATCTCGATATCGTAGCGTGTCCGCTGTTGCAGACGTTGTGCTTCAACCAACTTGTTATTGTCATTCAGTTGCTTAAGACGCTGCTCCAACTCTTGTTCGATTTCATCAATCGCGTTGAGCATAATATCGCGAGATGTCACGTAATGAGATTTTGGAAAAATAGTGACTCTGGGTATCTTCGCTTCGACAGCGCCAGTCAGAGGATCGAAGATAAGAATGTTGTCCACCTCTTCATCGAACAACTCAATTCGAACCGCCTCTCGCTCTGAATCGGCTGGAAAGATATCTATCACATCGCCACGGACACGGTAGGTGCCTCGACTAAAAGCAATGTCATTGCGCGTGTACTGGAGTTCGGCGAGCTGCGCAAGTAATTGACGCTGGTTGATCACTTCGCCGCGTGAGACATGTAAGATCATCTTGAAATAGGATTTAGGGTCTCCTAAACCATAAATCGCCGACACCGTCGCCACCACCAAACAATCCTGCCGCTCCATCAGGGCCTTAGTGGCAGAGAGCCGCATTTGCTCGATATGATCATTCACTGAGGCGTCTTTCTCGATAAAAGTATCAGACGATGGCACGTAGGCTTCGGGCTGGTAGTAGTCGTAGTAAGAGACGAAATACTCGATCGCATTGTTGGGGAAAAACTCTTTGAACTCCCCATAAAGCTGTGCCGCCAGAGTCTTATTGTGCGCCATGACGATCGTTGGGCGCTGGATCTGCTCAACCACATGGGCCATGGTGAAGGTTTTTCCCGAGCCAGTGACGCCCAGAAGCGTCTGCGAAGCAAGCCCAGCCCGAATCCCTTCAACTAGCTTTTCAATCGCCTGGGGCTGATCGCCAGCGGGTTGATACTTTGATTCTACTTTGAAAGGCTTGGCCACACGGTTCCCTGTTTTTTAGAGGCTTAAAGACGTAAGCCCAACATTATAGGTGACTCCGCACAGAAACACGAAGAGCGATCACTTTGAGGGGTTGACCAGCGACTTTCTGCTCTATATTATTCGCGCCTCTGAATGATTTCCTTCCGCCTTAGCTCAGTTGGTAGAGCAAATGACTGTTAATCATTGGGTCGCTGGTTCGAGCCCAGCAGGCGGAGCCAAACACGAAAAAGGTTAGCGATTGCTAGCCTTTTTTTTGTCCTGAAGAAAGTGAAGTGACGCCGGCGATTACAAATCAACAATCGCTCTCTCGCAGCGTCGAAACCTCAATTTGGACGCCGCAAGCACTCTTGTTATGTCGTCAGAATCGCGTTGCGTTATAGCGTACTCATATCAATAACAAACCGATAGTGCACATCATTGCGCTCAAGCCGCTCGTAAGCTTCATTGATATCAGCCATCGCAATCATCTCAATATCGCAAGTCACCTGAGTCTCAGCACAAAAATTCAGCATCTGCTGGGTTTCTTCGATGCCGCCAATGGCCGAGCCAGAAATCGATTTTCGGCCCATCATCAGCAAGCCATTATTAACCGGAGGCTCTTGCAGCCCGATGGGCCCCGTTAGCACCAAATGACCATTCCGCTTCAAGCAAACGAGGTAATCGCGAAGCTCATGGGGTACCGGAACAGTATCGACGATGAGATCTAGTGAACGATAGGCTGTTTTGATCTCTGCCCGATCTGTCGAGAGAACCACATGGTGCGCGCCCAAACGAAACGCTTCCTCGCGCTTAGATTCAGAGGTGGTAAACACCGTAACCGTTGCGCCCATTGCGGCCGCAAACTTCACAGCCATATGTCCCAACCCCCCTAAACCAATGACACCAACCCGAGAGTCAGGCCCCACATTGTGATAGTTCAAAGGTGAATAACTGGTGATGCCAGCACACAGGAGTGGCGCTGCTGCAGCCGGATCTAGACCCTGCGGCACCGATAATACAAAACTATCTTTCACGACTATGCTTTTCGAGTACCCGCCTTGAGTGGGCTCCCCATCTCGCCCGATACCGCCATACGTGCCGATGGAACCCACTTCACAATACTGTTCTTCGTGATCGGTGCAGGCAGAACAAGTGCCACAAGCATCCACTAGACAGCCCACAGCCACCCAATCACCGATGGCGTGACGCGTCACCGCATCACCCACCTCACTCACCACACCTACGATCTCGTGGCCTGGTACCAACGGATATTGAGTTCTCCCCCAGTGATTCTTCGCAGTATGCAAATCACTATGACACACCCCGCAGAAGCGAATATCAATCAAGACATCATCGGGATTTAGACCGCGGCGCGTCAACGCCATTGGGGCAAGAGGTGAATCTGGATCGAAAGCGGCGTAACTGCGGGTGACGTGACTCATAGGCTTACTCATTTCGTTGAAATAAGAGACCATAAAACCCCAGATTTGACCCCAGCGCAAGGACCGAAAATCTTAGAGCATCGCTCTCGCCGGACGCTATCACAATGGCAACTTCGGGCGCCAAACGCTCTGTCAATGTCGCACGACCCCCAAAGCCTAACCCGTCGACGCGCCTCTGTTGATAGAGCGCACACCGACAATTTTAGGCGCTGTGTCGAATGCCGAGCCTCGCTTGGGCAGCGCGCGCTATCAACCAATGCTGAGCAGCATCTAACCTTGCGTCATAGGAACTCAATGTCGTCACCGTATCACTAAGATGAGCACTTTCACCGAAGGCAGGTGGCAGTGAACGAGCCCAGTTTGGGTCCCGCCAATTGCCAGAGCCATCGCTTTGGTATCCCCACGGAGCGTCGTTTCCGAACGCTGCAAGCTGCTCTATCGCAGCGAGCACGAACTCGACCTCTTCAGCATCCATAGTCGGACTTAAACTCACTCGAACCCAACCTGGTCTTTGCCCAACCTCTCCACCAACCATCTGCCGAGCCAACTGTCGAGATTGGTGCTCATCAATATCTAAAAGCTCGTGTGCATAAGGACCCGCACAAGAACACCCTCCCCGCGCTTGAATCCCATACAAGTCACTGAGTAGTGTGACCACCAACGAATAGGATATGAGTACTTCCCCAACATACAGATTGAAAGATACTGTCGGTAAAAAATTGCCTTCCGTTGGTCCTAGAATAAAGAGACCATCGACAGTCGAAAGGCGGGAACGCATCTTTTCAGATAGTGCGAGCGATCTTTTCTGTAACGAATCAGCCTGCCACTGACCTTTCTTTTGC
>CBFHJC010000047.1:0-12474 GCA_965656045.1 Aequoribacter sp. | reverse complement strand
CCACGATGTCTCCGGGAATACCAATGACGCGTTTAATGAAGTAGGTCTTATTCTGGTGCGGCGGAAAGAAGACCACCACGTCGCCTCTTTCAGGATAACCCAACTCAACCACCTTGGTTCGAGCAACAGGCAAACGCAAGCCATAGCTGAATTTGTTCACCAGAATATAATCGCCTACTTCTAAGGTAGGCACCATCGACGAAGATGGAATTTGAAACGGCTCAACGATAAATGACCGAAGCACAAAAATGATAAACAGCATCGGGAAAAACGAACGGGCATACTCAACTGAAACTGGCTCATCGGACGTAAGCCCAGTAGCTGCGTCGGTGGCGCGCCGTCTTGGTCCAAACCAGACGGCATCGCTCAGCCAGATGAGACCACTAACCGTCACGAGCACTAACAAAATAAGCGGAAAATCTAATGACATGATCGGGTCCTTAATTATCGACTTGTAACACCGCTAGGAACGCGGCCTGTGGCACCTCGACGCGCCCTACTTGCTTCATGCGCTTTTTCCCGGCTTTTTGTTTTTCGAGCAACTTGCGTTTGCGACTGGCATCGCCACCATAACACTTCGCTGTCACATTTTTTCGGAGTGCTTTGACGGTTTGACGCGCGACAACCTTGCCACCGACAGCCGCCTGAATGGCAACATCAAACATCTGTCTCGGTATGAGTTCTTTCATCTTTTCAGTTAAAGAGCGCCCTCGGGACATCACGTGATCACGGTGCACAATAACTGCTAGCGCATCGACACGCTCGGCGTTGATCAAGACGTCAAGGCGTTGCAGTGCTGCCGTTTCAAAGCGCTCAAAACTGTAATCGAGAGACGCGTAGCCTCGCGATACCGATTTGAGTCGATCAAAAAAGTCGAGCACGACTTCCGACATGGGAAGATCGAACACTAAAGACACCTGCGAGCCCAAAAATAGCATATCTTTCTGCACGCCGCGTTTATCGATACAAAGGGTTATGACATTACCAAGATAGTCCTGTGGCACGAGTATGTGTGCCCTCGCAATCGGCTCACGTATCTCCTGAATCAAGCCGGGATCAGGCAGAGCGCTTGGATTATCGACTAAAATGACCGAACCGTCTTTTTTCTCGACTTCATAAACCACGGTCGGAGCAGTCGTAATAAGATCTAGATCATACTCTCGCTCAAGACGCTCCTGGATAATCTCCATATGGAGCATACCCAAAAAGCCGCAGCGAAAACCGAAGCCTAGCGCATCAGACGTTTCTGGCTCATAGAACAACGACGCGTCGTTCAAAGTCAACTTACCGAGGGCATCACGGAAATCTTCATAGTCATCGGTGGATACTGTGAAAATCCCTGCGTAAACCTGAGGCTTGATCCGTTGAAATCCTGGCAACGCATCTGTGTCTGGCGATTGCGTACTGATCAGAGTGTCGCCGACCGGCGCGCCCAAAATATCCTTGATACCGGCGATCATGTAGCCCACCTCGCCCGCTTTTAGCTCGCTGGTTTCGGTTCGCTTGGGCGTAAAGATGCCGACACTATCGACCTGATGGACTCGACCATTCGAACGCGTAATCACACGATCTCGCTTTTTCAGGGATCCGTGTACCACTCGCACCAGCGAGACCACACCCAAGTAGTTATCAAACCACGAGTCTATAATCAGCGCCTGCAATGGGCCGTCGTGGCTACCCTGAGGTGGCGGAACCAGGTGGACGATTTCTTCAAGAACCTCGTCCATCCCCATACCTGTTTTAGCACTGCAGGGCACAGCGTGCGTAGCATCAATGCCAATGATCTCTTCAATTTCAAGTTTCACTTTGTCAGGATCTGCCTGAGGCAAATCCATTTTGTTCAGGATGGGAACAACCTCTAGGCCTTGCTCAATCGCCTTGTAGCAATTCGCCACAGACTGGGCCTCGACGCCCTGACCCGCATCGACAACCAATAAGGCCCCCTCGCAAGCGGAAAGCGAGCGCGAGACTTCATAGCTGAAGTCAACGTGGCCTGGTGTATCAATAAAGTTTAACTGGTAAGTCCGACCATCCCGGGCGGTGTAATTTAAGGTCACGCTCTGGGATTTAATGGTAATGCCACGTTCGCGTTCGATATCCATGGAATCGAGGACTTGCTCAGCCATTTCACGCTCGCTCAATCCACCACAAATCTGTATGAGGCGATCGGCCAGCGTCGATTTGCCGTGATCAATGTGGGCAATGATCGAAAAGTTTCGTATATGTGATAAGTCGCTCAAACAGAGATCTCGCTATTGGCAAAGTGGGGGCGGACGCGCGCCGTGAATTGTAGCCTAAGCGCGACCCGCCCGCCATCCTAGCGCCATCTCACTCGGTCGGTACTTTTAGACCGATGAACAATGGTGCTCCCCGCCGTAATAAACGCACTGGCACGGATTGCCCTGCCACGAGCTCTGCGACTGCGGCATTGAAGTCAGATACCGATCGAACGGGCCGATTGCCGACCATCGTGACCACATCTCCGGTCATGACTTCTTGGTCTGCCGCGGGCGAATCTGACTCGACTTGTCGCACCACCACCGCACCGGCTAGCCCGAGCTGCTCGAGTTCTTCTTGCGTCGCCTCAGCCACAACCAACCCAAGTTTGTTGGCATCAATCGACGGACTACTGGCCACGTCTGCACTATCTCTCGCCGCCAGCGCACCGACTTTAACTTTGATTGTTCGCTCGGAACCTTCACGCATCAGTCGAACCTTCACCTCTGAACCAGGTTTGATCAGACCGACAACGTGTGGCAACTGCGTCGACGTTTCGATAAATTCACCGTCAAACTCCAGAATCACGTCGCCCTCACGAATCCCTGCTGCATCCGCTGGACTGTCCTTCATCACCGAAGACACCAAAGCGCCCGCCGGCCTCTCTAGTCCGAAGCCCTCGGCCAAGGTCTTATCAATGTTTTGGATGCTAACCCCCAGCCAACCACGCTGCACTGCTCCTGAGTCCCGAAGCTGATCCACCACATCACGCACCACGCTAACCGGAATCGCAAACGAGAGGCCAATGGACCCACCAGATCGAGTATAGATTTGTGAGTTTACCCCAACGACCTCTCCCTTGAGGTTAAACAAAGGGCCGCCACTATTCCCCGGGTTGATCGCGACGTCTGTCTGAATAAACGGGACGTAGTTTTCGTTCGTCTCGGTCGGGAGAGAACGTCCCATCGCACTCACGATCCCCGCCGTCACAGAAAAATCCAAGCCAAAGGGCGAACCGATGGCAAGCACCCACTCTCCAACCGCCAAGTCAGCTGGCTGACCCAATGTCAGAGTCGGTAAGTTCTCGGCATCAATCTTCAGCAGAGCCAAATCAGACAGGGTATCTAAGCCGATCACTTCAGCATCAAACTCGCGTCGATCGGTAAAGCGAACTCGAACTTTCTCTGCGTTCTCCACCACATGATTATTAGTCACGATATACCCGTCATCCGACAGCACAAAGCCAGACCCCATCGAGCTCTGTTGACGGCGCGAGGGTGGCATACCATCAGGATCAAAAAAACGCTTGAGATAATCCGGAAGCGCATCGTAGTCGAGTGACTCACCCGCCGAGCGTCGATTAGCTTGCGGATAGTCGACCAGTATCTTGACCACCGCCGGAGCGTTTTTCTCAACAATCGACGTAAAGTCGGGCAGTGCTGCTGCAGATAATTGGCTAATAGCCAACACAAGACATCCAAAGACCCATCGTGGCATGGTCATTTTCTTCTCCTGACTGAATTGTGGTTAAACGGTATCGATTTCGGAGCGGTGCGTGTTTTCGATCACTTCAACGGCATGAGGAAGACGATGAGATTGCGAGCCACTTTGACGAGCATGTCGGTAGTTCAGCCAAAGGGCTATCGCAGCGCCAGCCACCGCTGCCATCACTTGCAAGAGGACGTGCTCGGGCAGCCAGTAACTCACCAAAGTCGCCGCTGCTAGCAAGGCCAGCAGAGGCCCTAGATAGACCTGGGCAGCAAATCCCAGCAGAGCCCGCTCTGACAACTCGATCAGGAGTGTATCGCCCGGCTTTATTACCTCTTGCGACAGCATACCCATGTGCACCGGCATCGTCAGCGGCAATCGCCGCATCGCAAGCAAAGAATGCCCACACCCACTCTTGAGAGCACACGAGTGGCACCCCGTCTCGGCTTGGGACTCAACCCACAACTCATGGGTATTTATGGACACGACTCGCCCGGTTTTACTGAGCATCTCTACTCCAATCAATCCCCTCAACCACCATTCTAGCGGTATTGACCGGAATTTCCCCAACAACAGTCACCAATCGAGGCCCAATAGGAGAATTCATACCTCGGACATACGACACTGTGGCGCCGCGGCTGACGCGGCCTTCTCCCTTGCGGATGTCTCCCTCAGGTCGCTCAACAAAAATAGAAAAACTTGAAAGTCCGTCGGTAAAAGTTTGCGTGTCAATCACGCCAATGGTACCCGCAGACTGCAGAAAACCGCTTGGAATCCAGCTTGGTGACCACCCGAAGTCGGCGGCTGGCGATACGTTTAGACCCGCAGGGTTATCCTCTAGTGTGTCACTCACAGACGCTGCGGTGGAAACCGAAAGCGATTGAAGCTCGATATTCTCGAGTGCATTACCCTGTGTGAATGTTGTCGAACGCAAAACGATCTGTGTCTTTTGGTCCACTACCAACTGAAATCCATGACGATAAAAATCTCTGGGAATGGCTGTGATTATCTGCGTTTCACGGCCTCCCGCGGTTTCGCTCCGCATGTCTAGCTTATACCACTGCGCGACACCGCAACCCTCATTCGCGGTCAGCAGTAACTGATGGCTTTTGTCGGGGCATTGGGCGTTGTGTGTGGGCACCTTCACACTGTAGCCTGACTGCTGACCACTGGGGCCATGACTCACAATAATCTGCTGCGAACCCACAGCGGTTTGCACTAAGGCCCGAGCGGCGAAATTCGGCTTGGTCGTACCGTGAACCACACGGTCTAGCAAGGCTAGTACCGCACGCTCATCGCTGCTGCACACCTGCGCATTAGCCTGAGCCGGTAGGAGGCTCAATAACACCCCAAAAGTGGCAAGATACCCCTTCACAGCGACTACTGCTCGCCTCGATTATCATCCGCCGCAAGCGCGCCGGTCATGAAGGTCGCTGGCGTATGCAGCGCGCCTCTGGCCGCATGAGTTGCCGAATACGCCTCGAGACGCTGCCTCGCCAACTCATGATAGAGTCCTTCAACAGCGATCGGCTTGGGTAGAGTCACACTCGATCGATCGCCATAACTCGCAGGTAACAACTGATTGCCATTCGAGTTTGCAATCGGCATCACTGGCATTGAGCGAACCGTGGGCACAGCCGAACCCGCCGCGAGAGCCACCGACTCCTCAGGAGCAGACCACTGTTGCCCGATCAAAACACCTAAACAAGCGACCGTTGCCGCTACCGCAAACGGTCTGAATCGGGTCAGCGTCGATTGCAATGGCCGATGTGGCGCTCGACTACTACCCTCTTCTAAAGTCGCTCTGACACCGTCTGCGATCCTTAAATCGACCCGCTGTGGGCTGCCACCTCGAGCACCTTGGCGGATCTCATGCCATCGCGCCCACACTTCTCTGAGCTCGGGTTGCTCTTCAATCTGCGCCAGAAGGCGCCGCGTCGACAGTTCGTCTAGCTCACCATCTGCAAGCTGAGACAGCAGTTGCTTCGCTTCTTCTCGTGTCATAGTACTCTCGCTGGGCATGAAAATTACTCTTTGTCTCGCTGAGGCGCTGACTCGCCTGAAAGCTGAGCCGCGACATTAGAATCTATTGTCTCTCGGCCTCGAAAAATTCTTGATCTAACGGTGCCAATGGGGCAGTCCATAATTGCTGCGATATCTTCATAACTCAATCCATCGAACTCGCGCAGATAGAACGCTGTTCTTAACTCATCTGGAAGATCATTGACCGCAGCATCAATTGCCAGTTTCAGCTCCTCTCTCGCCAGATTGGCTTCAGGCGTATCAACCTCATGCAATCGATCGGACTCGTCATAGAGAACTGCCTCGTCGATATCCCAGTCAAGCGATGGTGCGCGCCTTGACCGGGCCACCAAATGATTTTTCGCGGTGTTTGTCGCAATTCGATATAACCATGTGTAAAACGCGCTCTCACCCCTAAAGTTGTCCAGCGCCTTAAACGCCTTGATAAACGCCTCTTGCGCTACGTCCTGCGCTTCATCACTGTCTTTAACAAACTTTGAAATCACACTCAGCAACCGATGCTGATACTTGATCACCAATAAATCGAAGGCTCTTAAATCCCCAGCCTGAGCTCGTTGGACAAGCGCGCGATCCGATTCTTCGTCCGTTGCTACACCGGTGACCACCGATACTCCCTAAAATGACTCTCGTTCTTCTCAACCGCATTGACCACCTTGCTGACGCAAATTTCAATGTTGTGCTAGTAAGAACGCTATTTTCTGATAAAGTTCCGCGGGATCATCCACGCGCATTCCATTTTCGCCCTATTCCTAGAGCTAGGGCAATGTAACATGATTTTTAGAGAGTACGGTGCTTCTATGAGCTCAAAACGGTATCAGTACGATGTGGTGGTGGTTGGTGCAGGCGCCGCTGGCATGTCGCTCGCCCTGAGTTTACCACCCTCCACAAAAATAGCTCTGCTGAGCAAAACGCCGCTGAATCACGGGAGCACCTATTGGGCCCAAGGTGGTATGGCCGCGGTCGTTGATGCCGCCGATACCATAGAATCCCACGTACAAGATACATTGGTCGCAGGTGCCGGCTTGTGTCAGCGCGCAGCCGTTGAGTTTACCGTATCTGAAAGCACCGCAGTGGTAGAATGGCTGGTATCGTTAGGGGTACCCTTTGATCGATTAGATCCGGTCGATAACGCGAGCCCCAATTTTCACCTCACCCAGGAAGGCGGTCATAGCCACCGACGCATCTTGCACGCCGCTGACGCGACCGGTAAAGCCATCTCTAGAACACTCAGCACCCATCTTCTCGCTGCCAACAACATCGACGTCTTCACCGAAAAAGTAGCGGTTGATGCGATTGTGCAAGAGGGCGTTTGTCGAGGCCTGTATGCGCTTGACCGCGACACGGGTCAAGTCGATGTTTATCAGGCGCAAGCAGTGGTCTTGGCCACAGGTGGCGCGAGTAAGGCTTACTTGTATACCAGTAATCCAGACGGTAACAGTGGCGATGGTATCGCCATCGCATGGCGCGCAGGGTGTCGTGTTGCCAATATGGAATTCAATCAATTTCACCCAACTTGCTTATTTCACCCAAAGGCAAAGTCATACCTGATTACTGAGGCAATCCGCGGCGAGGGAGGTCATCTCCTATTGCCCTCTGGTGAGCGCTTTATGCATCGCTTTGACCCAAGGGCCGAACTGGCGCCAAGAGACATTGTCGCGAGAGCGATTGACCACGAGATGAAGCGTCTTGGTGCGGATCACTTGTTACTCGATATTTCACATAAACCCACCGAGGAAATATTAAGGCTGTTTCCTAACACGGCAAAACGCTGTGCTGAATTTGGGATCGATATCACCAAAGAGCCCATTCCTATCGTGCCCGCTGCCCACTATACGTGCGGCGGTGTTATTGTCGATCAGTTTGGCTGTACCGATATCGAGGGCCTGTATGCGATAGGAGAGACCTCGCATACGGGACTACATGGCGCCAATCGTATGGCGAGCAACTCGTTACTAGAATGCTTGGTTTACGGCCGCTCCGCCGCTCAACATATCCAGACAAATCGCCTAATAGCGACCACGCTGCCCTTAGATTGCGCGTGGGATGAGAGCCAGGTCACGGACTCAGATGAAGATGTCGTGATCTCACATAACTGGGATGAGCTCAGACGTTTCATGTGGGACTATGTCGGCATAGTGCGCAGCGATAAGCGGCTCGAGCGCGCCCAACATCGGTGTGATTTGCTCAATGCGGAAATTCATGAGTACTACTCGAACTACCGGGTCAGTAACGATCTGCTCGAGCTCAGGAATCTTGTCGTGGTGGCAGATTTGATGATTCGGAGTGCACGGGCACGTAAAGAGAGTCGAGGTCTCCATTACACCCTTGACTACCCGCACACCCTAGATGAAGCAGTGGATACAGTGCTGTCACCGACTGTCTGAGACGGCCAGATTAATCGTGCGAGCAAGCGCTCTAAAATCCTCGTCTGCATGAGACCAAGCCAATATCCACCGAATGCTTCCACTCGGATGTCGCAGCCAAATGAGGCCCGGAAAAACACATTTGGAACCGCGATAGTCCCAATCAACCTGTGATACCAGTGAAGCCCGCGTGTTTCTAGTTTTCTGGCGCACCGATCGCTGCTCGAATTTTATCGATCATCGGTTCAAAACTTGGGTCATCCGGCCGCTCCTTGCGCATCAAATAAGCGTATAAATCTTGATCTTGGCAAGTCATCAGACGCTCAAAGGTGGCTCTGTCGGCCTCGTTCAGGGTCGCGAAATGATGGTTTACGAAAGGGCCAAGCAGCAAATCGAGCTCAAGCATCCCGCGCCGGGCAGCCCACCGCATCCGATTCACTTCGCTGATATCTACCATTGATTCTTCCACCTGTAGTCGTTGGAGCGTAGTATACGCCTTGGGCCGATTAGGTCACCTGTAGATTAAGTCCCCTAACCCAACTTGACACAAATATGACTGTTATTGAGGCGAACGACCACTACCATTCACTCGAAATTTTGGGTTCTGATGCTATGCAGACGCTTCAGGGCCAATTCACCTGTGATGTCATTAAACAAGCACCGAATACCACTATTCCTGGCCTGTTATGTTCACTCAAAGGTCGAGTCGAAATCATTGGTTATGTTCATAAACATTCGCCTGAGCACTTTTCGATCATTGTGCCTGCGCCCGACATGGACGCCCTGGCGGCTCGCCTCAAACCTTACCTTATGTTCTCGCGGAGCAAGATGGCGCCCAGCGCATTATCGACGCATGCACTTGTTATGAGCGACACACCTAATCCACCGGACGCCACACCACACAAATTTCACTTGTCTGATCAGATCGGTCTAATAGCTGATGATACATGTGCCGCATCGATCTCAGCGAGCGCCACTCCCTCGCGGTTAACCTCTCTGAGATTACGTAGTGGCCTGCTCGAGCTGAACGACCGGACCAGAGCACGTTTCACCCCCCAGCAACTCAGCCTCGACGTATTAGGCTACGTCAGCTTCACGAAAGGCTGTTACATGGGCCAAGAAATCATTGCTAGGATTCACTACAAAGGTGCGCCTAAAACACGCTTGGCACTGCTAGAGTGGCGTGACCGCGCAGAGACACCATCAAATCACAGCCTAATCGACGCGAAGGGCAACACCGTAGGTGAAATCTTAGAATCCAATACCGAATTGAGCTTGGCAACAGTATCGACAGAATTACCCGTTGAAGCACTACTCGAGGGTGATAACAGCCACTGGAGCCTGTCTCACTTTTTCCACCCGCAATAGGTCGCAAACTCGCCTTCTCTGAGGGGTGCTGGTCAACCACGCATCATCTGCGCTACTCTAGCCGCATCATTAGCATCTGAACACTAAAAATAAACACAATGCCTATCGGTCAGACTTCTTTTCAAACAAACGCCACACTTCTGCTATCGAGTGATCGACAGCAACGAGGTACGCTTGGGTACGGCCAACAGGTGGGTGAGCTGATCTTATCGGTGCCGAGTGTCACCGAACTCGGTGAAGTTCCAACGTCGCCACCCACAGTAAATGAGATGGCTGAGTTAAAGATCACGGAGCCCACCGTAGACTTACGTTTTTCGGTGAGGGTATCGAAAGTCGCCATAGACCATGTTGTTATCGCGTTTGAAACGATTGCGGACTACCATACGCTCCTCGGAACAAATCATATTCTAGGTCAACCGCACAGTGAGCCGGCATCGGACTCCCAACCCGCAACAGCCCTGAGCGATGCCGCAAAGCTCGCCATCAAACGTTCATTCGATAAGCGCCTCATGTCAGAATTGCAGCAGCTCGCAGAGACTGTGTTTGAACAGTTAAGTCAGCAATTGCAAAGAGATGCCGTGAGCCCCTATCGCACGCCTGAACAACAAGACCTCTACTTTGAGGGGATGCGACAAATCAACAAGCTTCGGCCTAAAATCCAGAACTCGGTACTCCAAGACATTGTAAAACGACTCAAACATGACCGTGAGCCGGTCTCGAGTGAACCCAATCGAAACCGACAGTCCGTGTCTCTGGACACTCTGGATCTGATTGATCTGCGCACGTTTGAAGAGAGCCTATTGGTGAAACGCTACGTGCTGTCCGGAGAGCAGCTCCACCAAGGTACTTTTGAATGCTTGCTGATAAGGTACGCGTGGCTTTTGGATGCGGCGCCAAAAATCAACCTATTACCGATCTCACCTTCTGTGTTGCTACCCAGCTTGAATCGATCTCTTGATCAACCAGACCTACCCCCGTCATTATCGCGCCCCTTGTTCGAGTACAGCGCTGAGATCTTGTTTAGAGCTCTACCCACTCTCTATGCCACACTGAATAGAGTCCTCCGAGACCAAGGCATACTAACAACGCTGGAGCAAGATCAATCGACCTATGGTTCGTTATTGCCCCGTGTTCATCCGCAGTCCCCTGAACCTCGCGACCCCCGCCATCGTCCAGCGCGAGACACCAAGGCGGCACGACGTATCACTTCAAACCTGCAAACGGACACCAAGCTCGACTGGGTCTCACTTAAGGTACCACCGGCTCAAGTCAATCTGCTGCAACAGTTAATGCAATCGATGCCTGCCGCCACCAATTTTGAGACTTTTGCCGATGTCTTCGTGAGTGGCTTATTCGCTCGAACCGATAAGCTAGCAGGGGCCGATCACCCGCTTCGTCCTGCAATGCACAGGCTAGAACAAACATTTAAAGCGTTCGCTCGATCCGATCCGAGTTTTATTACCGATACCGAGCATCCCGCCAGAAAAGGTCTGGATACGCTATTTGGTCTGAGTACTCGCGCTCACTGGGCTGGTCCCTCCTCCGATACACAGACTCAAACTATAGTGGCGCGCTTGCAACAACTCACCAGCGTCGAAGACTTTGTCAGTTCAGACATTCAGGATCAGCTATCGGGGCTGCTGACCAAAGCGCGATCCCGCTTTGAGCGCAACATCCAGCGAGTACGTGACATGGAATTGGGGCGAACTCGATACCTAGACGCTAAACGCCGAGCAACTCAGCAGCTGACTACCCTAGTAGGATCCAATGCGATATCCACCTCATTCATGACACTGATAGAGAGCGCTCTCGTCGAGCTGTTTACACTCAACATTCTGCAGCCGAGTGGCTCTGATGAGTTTGCCGACATCGAATATGCTTTGGGTTGCCTTGCTAAAACACTCAATACGATTGTTGCCGGCAATGCACTTTCGGAGGGCGAGTTTGAGACTGCGAATCAACAACTTGCACTTCTAGAAGAGTATATTGATCAAGCCTTCCCCACTCGCGTGCAATTGCACAATCTACTGCACAGTGTCCGGCAAGAGATCGAGACTCAGACGGCAGAGCCCGCATCTGCCAAGCTATCCCAAGCGCTTGACATCGGTACGAGTCCCTTGAGTCTTGAGGAGCGGCTTGATTTCCTCCCTCGATTAAAACGAGGGGTGTCACATGCGCTGCGCTTAAGTGATGGACTCTGGTTCAACTGGCGGAGTGCGCAAGGCACCCGTGAAAAACGGTTTCTCACTTGGATCGATCCGGGGAAACAGCGCTTTGTGTTCACTGATCATCGCGGCTACCACGCCGAGACTATTGGTCTTATTCCCTTGGCTAGGCGCATCGGTAGAACCATAACCGCAGAAAACCCGATCGAGACGCTGCCCGCATCAAACCAGTATTTATTATCACAACTCACTGAGTTCACTCCAATTCTGGACTCTCATATTGAACGAGATAATCAAACAGGCTTGCTCACGCGCGACAGCTTCCATCGTCAAATCGAGCTGTCGATGAAACAGAGTGACAACCAAGGTCGCTGCCTCCACTTGGTCGCAGTGCGACTTAACAATTCAGTGGCCATCAGCCACGTATTTGACTCGGTGGTAGCTGATACACTCGATCAGCGCCTAGGACGCCAGTTGTCGCACTTGCCTTCTAACCTCTTCATTGGCGGTCGTCTCACCGACCGAGACTGGGGGGTCATTTGCTTCGAAGGCTCTGCCGCGAGACTGCGCCAAAGGCTAAACCGTTTAGTGCACACTCAACACGGTAAGGGTATCGAACTGAACAACGAGCTCATCGAGGCCGAGGTTAGCTGTATCGTGATCGACATGGATATCGAGGCCTCGGAACAAACTTGCATCACGCCAATCCTAGAATTCCTGGATCAAACGAGGGCATCAAAGGGCGTTCAAAGCGTGACATTGCGTAAGCTCATTCAGCAGGACCTTACTCAACCTGAGCCAGGTCTTCCGTTTCAGTCATCCAATTACGA
>CBFHJC010000046.1:0-12843 GCA_965656045.1 Aequoribacter sp. | reverse complement strand
ATCGACAACATACAGGCCGAGTGACTGGCGGTACAATGGAATAAAGGAACCGTTAACAAACCTACTGGCTGCGAATTCACCGCCGAGCCCGATGGCGCCAGTTCTGGCACCTGTTTCGAAGCGACTCCCATTAGAAGCCAGCTGTAGAGTGCTGATAGAACGCCTCGGTGGGTCGACAACACGCCTTTTGGATGGCCGGTAGATCCCGACGTGTACAAGATCGTTGCGTTATCATCGGGGTGCACTTTAGGTTTAACCCAGTCGAGGCCTTGTCCGGCCAAACCCCACGCTTGCACAGTTGGTGCACCAATGAGCGCAGCCGCCTCTTCGTCGGTCGCAATAATACTCAGTGCATACTTATCGATCAGTGGTGTTAATCGCTGCACGCGCTCAGCGTCTGCGACAACCCACTTTGCACCCGAGTCGTCAATCGCATAATCGAGCTCATCCGTCGTCCACCAACCATTCATAGGAACGGCGACAGCACCCATCGAAACTGCTGCGATAAAGGCGATAATCCACTCAGGATTATTACGCGACACAATCGCAATCCGGTCGCCATATTCAACACCTTCGGCGGCGAGTTTGGCGGCTAATCCGAGCGCTAGTTCGAGCGTTTCGAGATAAGTGAGACGCTGCTCCTGATACACCAAAAACTCTGCGTCGCCATGCTTGCGCATAAAATCAAAATAGTCGCCTAAATTGGCGGGGATTGATGCATACACCGGATAGTCATAACCGCGCAAAACGGCCTGTGACAGCTCGAATGGCGCGCCAGGTTCGGTCAGGCGAGTAACCGCCGCATCGAGCGCTTCAATCACTGCCGGTATCGACACCTCTGACATGCTAGTAGCCGCCTTTTACTGCGAACCGATCTAAGTGGTAATGGAAATCGCCCAATGTGTGCTCTAAGACCCGAGCTCGTTTAATGAAAAAACCAATATCGTATTCATCGGTCATGCCAATACCACCATGCATCTGAATACCCTCATTGGTCGCTCGCTGCGATATTTGTGCAACTTTTGCCTTCGCAGCGCTTGCCAAGCCACCAAGCTCGTCGCCAGAATCCACTGCACGAAGCGCCTGCAAAACAATCGAGCGGCACAGTTCCAATTCGGCAAACAGGTCGGCTGCTCGATGCTGAAGCCCCTGAAAGCTACCAATCACTTTGCCGAATTGCTTACGCTCACGCAAATACGCGACGGTGCGCTCAAAAGCCTCCGTCGACAAGCCTAACAACTCCGCTGCAAGACCAATGTGAATTTGATCTAACGCTCGAGTCAGCCCCTTGCCATTCATTGCTGCGGGATCGAGTTGAGCTTCCTTACTACAAGTCGTATTGATGACGACGGTTCCGCTACTTCGCGCATCTACCATCGATTGAGCATGCACACTGACATCGGCAGCACTGACAATAAAGCCCTGAAAACCGTCGCTGTCTCTGCCCACCACCAGGAAGGCATCGGCTGCTATTGCGTCGAGAACCTGGCGCTTTTCGACTTGCACTGCAAATCCATCTGGCGCGGTCGTTACCGACTGCGACAGCTGATCTAAATCGAAGAAAGTGCCCTCTTGAATAGCGAGCGTCATCACCACTTCACC
The DNA here is from genome assembly GCA_965656045.1 of Aequoribacter sp. GTDB lineage: Bacteria > Pseudomonadota > Gammaproteobacteria > Pseudomonadales > Halieaceae > Aequoribacter. Next base: position 11,241 of record CBFHJC010000046.1, on the reverse strand, counting down.
AGACGCAATTTTTGGCAGCCACTCTTGCTTCTGTGCCTCGGTACCGCACTGTTCCAGCACACTTCCGGCCATTAACACGGTGCTGTTAAATGGCGATACGGAAAGATGTTTTCCCATTTGCTCGAGCACCAAGCCAAGACCCGTAAAACCGTAACTCAAACCACCGTATTGCTCATCAATCGCAATGCCGCACCAGCCCATCTCTGCGATTGATTCCCACAGCGCGCGGTCAAAGCCTGATGCCGGGGGGTTATCTCGGTGCGCTCGAAACGCGCTCACATTGGCAGATTCCGCTAAAAATCCCGCCGCTGAATCACGCAGCATGATCTCTTCTTCATTAAGTACGAGTGTCATAACGGCTCCTTATGCGTCTGGCAAACCAAGCACACGCTTGGCCACAATGTTGAGTTGCACTTCTGACGTGCCGCCTTCGATCGAGTTTCCTTTTGATCGCAACCAAGCCCGCGCCATTTCACCCCCTCGATACTCATCGCCATCCCAGCCGAGGGCCTGCTCACCTTCAATCGAAAGTACAAGCTCGTTCCGGCGCTTGTTCAACTCAGTACCGTAGTATTTAAAAATGGACGAAGCCGGCCCCAAACCCTGCCCTGCTTTCGCTTCGTCTTTAACGCGCTCCATGGTGGCCGTAAATGCTTGAGTATCCAGCTGATACTGAGCAATGACGGATCGCAACGTACCGGCTCGTAATCTGCCGCTCGCATCGGTACCTAAAACTTGGGCCGCACGCTGACCGATGGTTTTTTTGCTGGTCGAAGTACCAAACGCCGAGATCATTTCACGTTCGTGAGTCAACAGATACTTCGCGATGGTCCAGCCCTTACCGACTTCACCCACCACGTTTTTCTTCAACGCGGTAGCATTGTCAAAAAAGGTCTCGCAAAAAGGCGAAGAACCGCTGATTAGTTTGATGGGCTTCACCGTCACGCCGGGGCTCGCCATGTCGAACAGCACGAAACTAATGCCCTCGTGCTTTGATCCAGAATTATCCGTGCGAACCAAACAGAATATCCAGTCGGCTTTGTCTGCGTAAGAGGTCCAGATCTTTTGCCCATTGATCAGGTAATGATCGCCTTTGTCTTCAGCTTTAGTGGCCAAAGACGCCAAGTCCGATCCAGCATTAGGCTCCGAATATCCCTGACACCAACGGATCTCACCGCGGGCAATGGGCGGCAAATGTTCGAGCTTTTGACTCTCGTTACCAAAGTGAAGCAGTGCTGGACCAAGCATTGATATACCAAAGCTATCGAGCGGCGTTCTCGCACCTATCAACGCCATCTCTTCACGCAAAACCTTTGCCTCTGCTTTCGATAAACCTGCACCGCCATACGCCACGGGCCATTCCGGGACAGTCCACCCACGCGAGGCCATGCGCTCGCACCAGACCACCTGATCTGGGTGCGAAACCTCAGGCTTCCGCCCGCCGTTGTATATGTCTTCAAACCCACGAATAGGGGTGCGCATCGACTCGGGGCAATTGGCCTGAAGCCAGTCCCGAGCCTCCTCACGAAAGCTGCTTAGATCTGTCACTGTGTTCTCCTTACTCGGTCTGAGCACGCACGAATTAATAGCAAACCACAAATTTGAACATACAGTATGTTTTGCGCACGCTCAAGTATTTTCCCGCGGGAATCACAACTTTTGATGAGGCTTCGCTGGCCTCGAATAGAGAATGACTTGAGACCTAAGATTAGGCCTCAGACAAATCACTGCATAGGAACTTTGCGCTGCCTACAGCAACAGGTTTGGCGGGATCACGCTGCCACGCACGAACCTGCACCGCGGTGAGATTCTTGCCTTCGCGGAGTGTCTCACAGGTGCAAAACACAGTGTCGAGCCGGGCGGCACTCAAATAATCAATGGCAAAATCTATTAGCTTCGGGTAGCGCGCTATGGTCATGGTACTCAGCAAATGAACCGCAGCCGCGAGCTCCATAAAACCACTCAGTGCCCCACCGTGCATCGCAGGCAAGGTTGGATTACCCATGTGAACTTCGTTAGCGTCTAAGCGGAAGAGGATCGGACCTGAACTATCCTCGGCAACTTGGGCGCGCACTCCCATCATTTGGGCATACGGAATAAAATCCAGCAGCTGCTGCGGTTGACGTTGCTCGGCAGGCAAACTCAGAAGATTCTGCAAGGTCATTGCCGCGCCTCATCGATAGCCTCTAACCGACTCATGATATGAGCCTCAGCGAGCGCTAATACTTCATCGCTGAGTCGCACAAAGTTACCCACCGCCACGGCGATCTGCTCGTCATTCTGAGTCACGACCCCTTTAGCAAATAAAATATTGCGCGTTAGGTGAACAATCTCGCCTCGCGCAACCAACAGATCGTGGCTATTCGCCACTCTTAAATGATCCACCCTTAAATCAATCGTTGGCGCAAACCCCATACGATTGAGAGAAACGCTAGCAGCGATGCCCAAAGCGGAGTCGAGCAAAGTCGTAATAGGGCCTGTGTGCAGAGCACCAGAGATAGGATCCCCAATCAGTTGGGATGTTGGCGCCAAGCTCATCTCAGCCCAACCCACGCCACATCCCACCATATCGATATTCAAGGCGGAAAAGTGTCCCTCGGAGCGGCGACCCATCATCAGCCTCAAAAATTTCTGATGCGTCTCGGGCAGATTCGACCCTGATTGCGCTTTGTGAAAGCTCACTGGGATTCTTTGAACAGTTCTCGGCCAATAAGCATTCGACGAATTTCGCTGGTGCCCGCGCCAATCTCATACAGCTTCGCATCTCGCAATAAGCGTCCAGTGGCGTATTCGTTAATGTATCCATTGCCACCGAGTAATTGAATGGCGTCGAGCGCCATCTGAGTTGCACGCTCTGCGGTGTACAAAATCACCCCCGCTGCGTCCTTGCGGGACTCCTCGCCACGATCCAGCGACTGAGCAACACTGTACAAGTAAGCGCGAGATGCACTCAAGCCCACATACATGTCGGCGACTTTGCCCTGCACCAGCTGAAACTCGCCAATGGCTTGGCCAAATTGCTTACGATCATGGATATAAGGCAAAACGATATCCAGGCAGGCCTGCATGATACCAACCGGGCCACCCGACAGAACTGCGCGCTCATAATCCAAGCCAGACATAAGCACCTTGACACCTTGACCGACCTTGCCTAAGACGCGCGACTCGTGCACTCGACATCCCTCGAAGACCAGCTCGCAAGTATTAGATCCTCTCATCCCGAGTTTATCGAGCTTTTGCGCTTGACTGAAACCCTCGCTGTCACGCTCTACAATAAAAGCGGTAATCCCTTTTGAACCCGCGTCGGGATCGGTCTTGGCGTAGATCACATAAACATGAGCGTCCGGCCCATTAGTGATCCACATTTTATTGCCATCAAGCACATAGTACTCGCCCTCTTTACGAGCACGCAGAGTCATGCTCACAACATCAGATCCGGCTCCGGGTTCCGACATAGCCAGTGCGCCGATATGTTCACCACTACAAAGCTTCGGCAGATACTGATGCTTCTGCTCTTCAGTACCGTTCTTAGAGATCTGATTCACGCACAAGTTAGAGTGAGCACCATAAGATAAACCCACCGAGGCGGACGCCCGAGAAATTTCCTCCATCGCGATGCAGTGCGCTAAATAGCCCATTCCGCTACCACCGAAACGTTCGTCGACGGTGATACCGAGCAAACCTAAGCCGCCGAGCTTACGCCATAAATCCATTGGAAAGGCATTGCTAGCGTCAATTTCCGCGGCCCGCGGGGCTATTTCTGAAGCGGCAAACTGCGCCACCATATCTCGGAGTGCATTGAGCTCTGGATCGAGACCAAAATTAAGACTGGGGTAATGCATCATGTGTTATTTCTCTCTATCGCTACCAGCGCTCACAGCAAACACTGCGCCCTGAATAGTGTCTTCAATATCGTCATCCTAAAACTTTAAGCGTCGCTTTTCTTCTGGCTGCTTGCAGCAAATGCGGCAAGCTGCTCGGGCGTCGCCTCGGTTTGATAACGCTCCTTCCATTCGCTAAAAGGCATACCGTACACTGTTTCACGGGCGGCTTCATAGCTAATACTGAGTCCTTCCTCAGTCGCAGCTGCAACATACCACTTTGCCAAACAATTTCGGCAAAAATGAGCCAAATTCATCAGCTCAATATTCTGCACTTCTTTATGATTATCCAAATGCTCCAGCAACCGGCGAAATACCGCCGCCTCAACTCGTACCGTTTGATCCACGCTTGCTCTCCTCTTTTACTCAGCGAATTCATCTCACCCTGGGCGTTAAAGTATACCGTCATAAGTTCCTTGAGTCGCGACCGACCGAGGGCAACCTCGAAAGGTTCACGGACTCCGAGGTAGGACGTATTCATAGTCACGCAGCGTTATCCCACGGCGCGCTGAGTCACTGCTGTTTCTGCACTAGGCGTGATATTATGCGCGGCTGTAAAAAGGAGGATGAAGCATGCATTGTCCATTTTGTGCTGCGATAGATACCAAGGTGATTGACTCTAGATTGGTCGCCGAAGGCGATCAAGTTCGGCGACGGCGAGAGTGTTTCGACTGCAAAGAGCGCTTCACAACCTATGAAATTGCCGAGCTGGTCATGCCTCGCATCGTGAAACAAAATGGGATTCGTGAACCTTTCGATGAAATCAAACTGCGTGCTGGTTTGCAGCGAGCGCTCGAGAAAAGACCCGTCGCCGTGGAAGCACTTGAAGCCATCATCCAGCGCATCAAACACGCGTTACGCGCGACCGGAGAACGTGAAATTGGCTCGCGAGTATTGGGCGAGTTAGTGATGGCTGAGCTACGAACAATTGACCCTGTAGCCTATGTCCGTTTTGCATCTGTTTACCGGAGCTTTCAAGATATCTCTGAGTTCCGCGACGCCATCGACAATCTACAACAAGCACCGGATAGCGAGTAATGACCGCGATCACCAGCGCTGACATCGCGTATATGCAGCGCGCTATCGAACTCGCAGAGCAAGCCAGATTCAGTGCCAAACCCAACCCTCATGTGGGCTGTGTGATCGTGAATGAGCATCAAATTGTTGGCGAGGGCTATACCCAGCCTCCTGGCGGTGGTCACGCCGAAGTGCAGGCGCTAAGACAAGCCGGTGAGCGCGCAAGAGGTGCGACTGCCTATGTGACATTAGAGCCCTGTTGCCACCACGGCCGCACTGGGCCATGCACCGAAGCTCTGATCAACGCCGGTATCAAGCGAGTGGTCGCAGCTATCGAAGATCCCTTCCCGGGCGTCTCGGGCAGCGGTTTTGAAGCCCTGACGAGTGCCGGCATTGAAGTCAGCATTGGTTTGCTGAGTCAGAGCGTAAAACAACAGTTGCGAGGCTTTTTACAACGAATGCAGCGTGGCCATGGCTGGATCACGCTAAAGCTGGCCTGCTCACTCGACGGGAAAGTTGCCCTTCAAACGGGAGAAAGCCAATGGATCACCGGCCCCGCCGCACGATCCGATGTGCAACGACTGCGGGCACAATCAGGCCTCATCATTACCGGGGTTGGCACTGTCATTCAAGACGACTGTCTTCTCACGGTGCGGCCTCAAGAGCTCCAACTCGAGTCTGAGCTGGCCCAGCGAGCGGTGATCCACACGCCAGTAAGAGCCGTATTTGATCCACGACTTCGCATTCCTAGCGACGCAAAAATACTTGGGCGCGAGAGCTCGACAGTGGTCTGTTATGATCCTGGTCTCGCGCAAACACAAGATGCCAATCTGGGGGCGATACCCGTGCTGGCCGTCGATGAATTACGCAGTGAGAGCGGACTCAGGCACGCACTGCAGCTACTTGCCGAACACTACCCTGCGAATGAAATACTGGTAGAATGCGGCCCAACCTTGGCTGGGGCGTTTCTTGCGGCCGGGTTGGTCGATGAGCTAATCCTTTATCAAGCACCAATCTTGCTCGGGCATAACGCAAAGAGCTTAGTACAAATAGACATCAGCCAAATGACACAGCGGCTGAATTTCGATTTAATCGATTCTCGCAAACTAGGGCAGGACCTAAGACTCACATTAACGCCACGTCGTTAAGTCCACCAAAGGAATGTTATGTTTACAGGTATCATTGAGGCAGTGGGTGAAGTCGCAGCGATAGAACCGCGTGGAGGCGACGTCAGGCTCAGAATAAAGACCGGTAAGCTTCCACTCGATGGCATCAAACTTGGCGACAGTATTTGTACCAGCGGCGTCTGCCTGACAGTGGTGCATCTGCCGGGAGATGGCTACTGGGCCGATGTCTCAAATGAGACTTTAAAACTTACCACTGTTGGTCGATGGAGTAGCGGCACACCTGTCAATTTAGAGCGCGCACTCACGCCCGAGTCTCGCCTAGGGGGTCATATCGTCAGTGGTCACGTCGATGGCTTAGGCACGGTTGTTGAACAATACGAAGAAGGTCGCTCTTGGCGCTTTCTAATCGAGGCTCCAGCAGAGCTGGCAAAGTACATCGCGCACAAAGGCAGCATCTGTATTGATGGCACTAGTCTGACAGTGAATTCAGTCGACGGTGCCCGCTTTGACCTGAATATTATCCCACAAACAATGGCAGAAACGGTGATGGGGCACTATCAAGTGGGCAGTCAGGTCAACTTGGAGGTAGATGTGATTGCTCGCTATCTTGAACGTTTGCTGCTGGGAAATGAAGCCTCAAAACCCGAAGGTTTGAGCATTGATCAGTTGGCCGAGCACGGCTACCTCAAACGATAGCGCAAACTTTTCAAGGATTTCTATACTATGCTCAATAGCGTTGAAGAACTGATCGCCGATTTGCGCCGAGGCCAAATGGTGGTCTTAATAGACGACGATAAAGACTCGCACTCCGAGGGCGTCGTGATGGTCGCGGCCGACTTTATTACGCCAGATCATGTCAACTTCATGGCGCGCAAAGCCAAGGGGCTCGTTTGCCTAGCGCTGACCCGCGAGAGGTGTGTTCAACTGAATCTACCCCTGATGGCGGAAAACACGCAGGCTGAAAAGAATAATTTCACCCTGTCCATTGAGGCGCGTCATGGTATCGATACAGGCATTTCAGCAGCAGATCGAGCACTCACCGTTCAAGTTGCCGTAGCATCGAATGCAAAACCAGAAGACATTGTGCAGCCAGGACATATTTTCCCCTTGGCAGCTGAACAGGGGGGCGTGCTGACTCGAGCGGGCCACACAGAAGCAGCAGTAGACTATGCACGCCTAGCAGGTAGCTCCCCAACGGCAGTTATTGCCGACATTCTGACACCTGAGGGGCATCTCGCTGACGGTGACAGTTTGCGGGAATTTGCCAACCAGTGGGGACTCAAGATTGGCAGCATTGCTGAGCTGATCCACTTTAGACTCAAACACGAGCGCACCGTGAAACGAGTACGTGAAGGCGCGATTCAGACCGCCCACGGCGAGCTTTATTTAGTGGCTTACCAAGATCAGATCAGTCGGCTCATTCATATTGCGTTGACCAAAGGGGCCATACAGGCCGAAACGTCAATAGCGGTAAGAATGCATGTACAATCTACTTTGCGAGATCTGGTCGGCACCCAAATTGCCGACGTGACATCTTGGGATACCCACAGCGCGATCGAGTATCTTGCTCAGCAACCCGCCGGCATCGCTGTTATTCTCGCCAACGATGAAAGTTCAGATAGCGTACTCCACAGCGTTGATCTGGCCTTAGGGAACCGAGATGCCATTCTGCCAAAGCAGCACCCTAGTTACAGCCGTATCGGTATCGGATCACAAATTCTGAAAGACCTCGGAGTGAGCAAAATCTCGCTGTTAGGTGCGCCTATGAAGTACAATGCGCTATCTGGCTTTGATTTAGAGGTCAACTGTTTTATAGAGCCCGGTGGCAAGGTCACCCGCGTTGAGGAGTCATAACATGACAATAGCAACAATCGAAGGTCAATTCGCTTCAGGCAAGGGACACTACACCTTAGTAGTCGGCCGCTGGAATAGCTTCGTGGTAGAGCACTTATTAGACGGAGCGATTGACACTCTCCGCCGCCATGGTATCTCCGACGAGCAAATGAAGATCGTTCGTGTGCCTGGCGCTTTTGAGATCCCCCTTGTGTGTCAGCGAATCGCTAAAGTCGGTGGTACCGATGCAATCATCGCGCTTGGCGCCGTGATTCGGGGCGGAACCCCTCATTTTGAACATGTCGCTGGCGAGTGCACCAAGGGTATTGCGCACGTCTCTCTCGAACATGGCCTGCCGATTTCTTTTGGTGTGCTAACCGTTGACTCTATTGAGCAAGCGGTAGAGCGCTCCGGCACCAAAGCCGGCAACAAAGGTGCCGAAGCAGCCGCTTCGGCGATTGAGATGGTCGACCTACTTGCGCGAATTAACTGAGTGAGTAAAACCATCAATACGCTGTCGGCGCAGCGGCATAAAGCTCGGCACTACGCGGTTCAGGCGCTTTATCGCTGGCACATGAACAAGCAAGCTGTGACTGAAATAGAGGCGGAATTTAGAATCGATTACGACTTTGAACATGTCGACCTCGACTTCTTTCAGGCAGTATTGCGAGGCGTGGTTGCTCAGCACAATGCGCTAGACGCCTATTTAGAGCCGCTGCTGGATCGACCATTGAACCAGCTCGATCCAATCGAGCTTGCGGTCTTACGTCTTGGCCTGTTTGAGTTGCGAGACCGGATCGATGTACCTTTTAAAGTCGTGATCAACGAAGCTGTTTCGCTGGCGAAGAAATTTGGCGCCACCGAAAGTCACAAGTATGTCAACGGCGTCCTCGACAAAGCCGCGCGCGGACTTCGCAGCGTTGAAATAGAGGCTTAATAAATTTCGCCGCTTACGTGCGGTATGCGGCGACACAGTGCTCTGTCAACTATGACCGAATTCGAACTGATACATCGCTTTTTCTCTGGCCTTGACTTTGGGCCCTCGACACGACTGGGCATCGGCGACGATGCTGCTATCCTCGATATTCCCCCGGCGCACTCCCTTGTGGTCTCGGTCGACTCATCTAATGAAAACACCCATTTTACCGAGTTGACTCTCCCAGAAGTCGTTGCCTACCGATCCATCGCCTCGGCAATAAGTGATTTAGCTGCGATGGGGGCCACACCTATCGCAATGACCCTTGCTCTCTCTTTGTCAGAGCAGGATCCGCTGTGGTTACGCAGTTTTAGCGAAGGCGTTACCAAAGCTGTTTATGCTTTCGGTTGCCCCTTAGTAGGTGGTGACACCACCAAAGGCCCGTTGTCGATTTCGGTTACGGTGATGGGTACCGTGCCTCAGGGATTCGGCCTGAAGCGCTCTGGCGCAACCGTTGGCGATCTCATTTGCGTATCGAGTTCACTCGGCGACGCCGCAGCAGGGTTGCAACTGGAACTAGGCACACTCTTTGCCGAGGAGCACCTTTCCAATTCAGATTACTTGCTAGATCGCTGGAGCTACCCACAGCCCAGACTCGCACTGGGGTCTGATCTGCTCAACAGCGCAACTGCCTGCATCGATATTAGCGACGGATTCTTGGCTGATCTCGGCCACTTACTACAACAGAGTGGTGTTGGCGCACAACTCAATGAAGCGGCGATTCCCCTGTCAGAAGAACTCATCAGCACAGTAGGGCGAGAGCAGGCTCTGCAGCTCGCTCTGAGTGGGGGCGAGGACTACGAACTCTGCTTTACCTTGCCAAGCTCGGTGACGGTTCCAGAGGGCTGCTCGGTGGTGGGACAGATCGTCGCCACAATGGGTATCCATGGATTAACTAACACCCCCATGCGCGCTGGATTTCAGCATTTTTGAGTCAACATCCTTGTGCTGCGGCACAAAATAAACAGAGATAAGGTCAGGCTCTGGTAATATGGCCCATCGGCTCAAACAATTTGACACTGCATATGCCATAAGGTAGTTTTCTCTCAAATCAAATAGCCATGACGGCCAAGGATCACAGCGTGAAAAAACGATTTATCGTGTTCGGAGTTTTTGTCTTAGTTATGATCGGCCTCTATAGCCAGCGCGCTAACATCGCTGCAACTCTCCTGCAGCGGGGGCTTGAGGCTCAAATGGGCGCCAATATTATTGATGACTTCGAAGACGGACTCCATCTCGCCTTATGTGGCGCTGGCGGCCCCATGCCAGCACCGAAGGCCTCGGGACCATGCGTCGCAGTGGTCGCTGGGAAAAAACTCTTCATTGTAGATGCCGGCACCGATGGCGTGCGAAATTTGCTTCGAATGGGATATCAACCCGGCGCTTTACAAGGTGTGTTCCTAACGCACTTTCATTCTGATCACATCGATGGCCTGGGTGAAGTAGCCACAATCCGCTGGGCAGGCGGAGAATTTCTGGAGCCACTCCCAGTCTATGGCCCAACAGGCGTTGAGAAAATCGTGGAAGGATTTAACACCGCTTACGCGCAGGACTTTACCTATCGACACGCTCACCACGGAGACCTCGTAGCACCTATGAGTGCTGCGGGCTTAACGGCCGTGCCGTTCACAACGCCACCGGTAGATACGCTGACCGTCGTATACGAGGCTGATGGTTTAAAAGTTGAAGCGTTGGCCGTTAATCACCTCCCTGTCGAGCCCGCTGTAGGTTACCGATTCACCTATAAAGGGCGGTCCTTGCTCATTACCGGCGACACGACCAAAGATGCGAATATTCGAAAATTCTCGGAGGGCGTTGATTTACTGGTACATGAAGCGCTTGCACCGAACCTTGTGGCGATGATGCACGAGGCGGCGAAAGTCCGAGGCAACGCGCTAATGACGAAAATCACCTACGATATACCGGACTATCACGCGAGCCCAGTCGATGCCGCGGAAACAGCACGGGATGCTGGGGTTGGCCACTTACTTTACTACCACATCGTTCCGCCCCTTGTCGTTCCGGGCCAAACACAACTATTTCTCGATGGTGCCGAGAAGATTTTCCCAGATTATACAATTGGCGAGGATGGTGTCAGTTTCACGCTGCCAGCAAACAGTGATGAGATCCGCTTAACTCGAAGTGGGCTGTAATACTCTCGATTGAGATATGTTCAGCTAATTTCGCTGACAACAACGGCGAATGGTTTTCATCTCAGACCGGCTAACCACAAACAAAAAAGGCCCACCTAACGGTGAGCCTTACTTTGTTTGGTGGGCCGTGCTGGATGGATACTAACGCGATTGCATCTCGCGTTAGCACCCTCTCGGGCGCCGTCGCTGCGCTCCCGCGTCCAAAACGCTTGAGCGCGTTTTGTCGAATGGTTCTCATCTCAGACCGGCTAACC
>CBFHJC010000045.1:0-13240 GCA_965656045.1 Aequoribacter sp. | reverse complement strand
AGTGCGGCACAGAAAGCGTGAGTAAGGGGTCTAAGTGCAGTTGCGAATCAATCTGATTATCACTAAAATTTCATTTAAAAACAGCAGCTTATAATTGCAACCAGCCCATGGAAACACTACTATAAGTGCTCACGTTAGAGGAGCGGTATTATGCGCGGTGACAAAACACTGATTTCACATCTGAACAAAGTCTTGGGCAACGAACTGGTTGCTATCAACCAGTATTTTTTGCATGCCAAAATGTACAAAGACTGGGGGCTTGGTGAGCTAGCAGAGCATGAGCATCACGAATCAATCGATGAGATGAAGCACGCAGACAAACTCATCGAGCGCATCCTCTTCCTTCAGGGGCTACCCAACCTTCAAGATTTGGGTAAGCTAATGATTGGCGAGAACGTCCCTGAAATGCTCGAGGCGGATCTGAAACTTGAGCACATCGCACACCAGGATCTAAAGGCAGGCATACAATACGCCGAATCGATCGGCGACTACGTCTCAAGGGACTTACTAGCAGCAATCTTGGCCGCAGAAGAGGAGCATGTGGATTGGCTAGAGACTCAGATCGGTCTCATTGAGCGGCTGGGCCTACAAAACTATCTACAGTCTGCTGTTAAGACGCTTAAACCCTTGTAAACCCTGCCTAATGCGACCCCTACTCTGCAGTAGGGGCTTGCACTGCCGCCTTAACAAGCGGCTCAAGCTCTCCGTTAGCGTGCATTTCCGTAACGATATCGCAGCCTCCGATCAACTCGCCTCCAATCCATAACTGTGGGAAGGTGGGCCAATTAGCGTACGCAGGGAGATGCTGCCTTACATCTGGATTTGATAACACGTCTACGTACGCAAAACGCTCACCACAACCCATCAACGCTTGAACCGTCCGGGCAGAAAATCCGCACTGCGGCTGGTTGGGGGAACCCTTCATATAAAGCAGAACGGGGTTGCTTTCGATTTGCTCTTTGAGTGTTGCTATTACATCGCTCATGGTTGCACGCTCCTTAAAGGCCATAGTGTACTGTAAATGGCATTGAAGATCAGAAACTCAAGGTATATTACGCAAATATTTCATCAAAGTAGACCATGATCGTTGCCGCAGAACACCGCGAGCGTTAAAATTCCAACTGGGCAGCGAGACGCTGCCTTTTTTCATTGCATGAGGCCTTGCCGTGTCATCGATTATGCCCACTTATAACCGCTTACCTTTATCTTTTGTGAGGGGACACGGCGCATGGTTATACGAAGCCAATGACACCGCGTACCTAGATGCACTGACAGGTATCGCTGTAACCGGGCTCGGACACTGTCACCCCGCAGTCAGTCGTGCGATTGCAGATCAAGCGTCGCAGCTCGTCCACTGCTCAAACATTTATCACATCCCGGTACAAGAGGCGCTCGCCGAACGACTCTGCGCTGTGACCGGAATGGAGTCGGTTTTCTTTTGCAATTCTGGCGCTGAGGCTAATGAAGCCGCCATTAAGCTCGCACGTCTTTACGGACACCAGAAAGGCGTCGAGTCACCCGTGATTATCGTATTGGAGCACGCTTTTCATGGCCGAACCTTGGCCGCTTTGACCGCGACCGGCAACGCCGCGATTCAAACCGGATTCGGGCCGCTAGTGCCCGGATTCGTGCGAATCCCGGTGAACGATATCGGCGCCCTTGACCGAACCATTCAAGACCACCCTAACATCGTTGCCATACTCGCCGAACCGGTTCAAGGCGAAGGCGGCGTTAGACGCTTAGAAGATGCTTTTGTACATGCCCTAAGAGACCGCTGTACGACCCACAACTTATTACTGATGTTCGATGAGGTTCAGTCCGGCAATGGTCGAACAGGCAGCTACTTTGCCTATCAACAACTCGGCTTTGAACCAGACGTTGTGACAACAGCAAAAGGGCTTGGCAATGGCATGCCAATTGGCGCGTGCTTAGCTAAGAATGCCGCGGCCAAGGTACTCTCTGCGGGCAATCACGGTTCTACTTATGGCGGTAATCCTCTGGCCTGTGCGGCGGCAAATGCGGTCGTCGCCACCATCGAAGAGCAAGCTCTAGCCTCGCGAGCACCCATCATTCGCTCACTGATTCTTGACTCCATGCTGTCTGCTTTGCGAAATACCAATCCCATAGAGGCCGTCACCGGACAGGGGCTGATGATCGGGCTGGCGATGCCAGAAGCGTGCCCGGAAATCGTTAGCCTAGCAGTCAAGAATCAACTGTTGCTAAATGTCACCTCTAGCAAAGTCATTCGATTGCTTCCTGCGCTCACCTTGAGTGACGACGAGGCAGTATTGATTGGTGAGCGGCTAGCGGCCACGATAGACCATTACACGCAACGAGATGCGGGGTAAGACCATGACCCAACCACGTCATTTTTTGAGGCTGACCGACCTGAGCCGAGACGAATTATTTGGACTGCTTCACAGAGCGATAGAACTCAAGCAAGCCCATCGGGCAGGCATACCTCACGCGTCTCTTCCCGGCTCCACAATGGCCATGATTTTTGAGAAAGCATCCACTCGAACACGCGTGTCATTTGAAGCAGGTATGGCTCAGCTCGGTGGGCACGCCCTATTCCTGTCCCCTAATGATACTCAGCTCGGTAGAGGAGAACCTATCGAGGATACGGCAAGAGTGATATCGCGCATGGTGGACATCATCATGATTCGGACCTCCGAGCACCATCGAATCGAGCGCTTCGCCGCACATTCGAAAGTGCCCGTCATCAATGCGCTGACAGATGAGTCGCACCCCTGCCAATTACTCGCCGACATGTTAACCTGGTTCGAACATCGTGGAGACATGAAGGGTAAAACGGCGACTTGGATTGGCGATGGCAACAACATGTGCCACTCGTTCATTCGCGCAGCCGAGCGTTTCGACTTTCACCTCAATATTGCATGCCCCAGCGGCTATGAACCTGATAAGTCATTGCTGGCCCAGTACTCGGACCGAGTCACCCTGTTTGAACACCCATTGGCAGCGGCGAAAAATAGCCACCTGCTCGCCACAGATGTGTGGGCATCCATGGGACAGGAGTCACAAACCCAGACTCGTAAAGCTGACTTCGAAGGGTACCAGCTCAACTCCGAACTGCTGGCCCAAGCCGACCCTGAAGCGCTCTACTTACATTGTCTTCCAGCTCATCGAGAAGAAGAAATTAGCACTGAATTATTGGAGTCGCCCGATAGCGTTATTTGGGATGAAGCTGAAAACAGGTTACACGCACAAAAAGCGCTAATCGAGTTCTTACTCAGCGAATAAAGCTCGAATGATCCGCCTTGGTGCAGCCAAAATGCTAAATAACCAATAACAATAAAAAACCCCTTCGATATAGCAAATTAATCCTATCGGAACACCCGCGCCGATAATTCCAGCCTAAGCCTATTCGCGTGTGCATAGCGGTTAGGGATCACTAACCATCTTCTTTATACACAGAGTATCCACAGCAAAAGCCCAAAGTAGTGCCCTTGCATTACGGGGCGACCACCGCTATCTTGTGGATCTCGAATCAATTGAACACCACATATGGTGTTAACACACAAAAAGCCGCGTATCACACAGGGCTCAAACTTAAGCTGGAGCACGAATGGAAACAACAACATCAGCATCGCCAACAGCACCCCTCCACAAGCCACAATCTGCTGTCAGCTCTATCGAGGCTACTGCGCCCGGAACACTCAAAGTCATCAAACGAAACGGTCAAGTGGTGCCGTTCAATAGCAGTAAAATTACGGTAGCGATTACCAAGGCGTTCCTCGCCGTAGAAGGCGGTACTGCAGCGGCCTCGAGCCGGATCCATGAGACTGTCGCCGAGCTAACAGACCAAGTGGTAAGCACCTTCCAAAGAAGAATGCCGTCCGGTGGCACCATCCACATCGAGGACATCCAAGACCAGGTCGAACTCGCCCTGATGCGAGGAGGCGAGCACAAAATAGCGCGTGATTACGTGATCTATCGGGAAGAGCAGTCTCGGAAGAGAGCCCAACGACAGGCCCTATCAGCTGAGGCAGAAAAAGCAGCGGGCGCCATTACCGTAGTCCAAGCTGATGGATCCCGAGCTCCCCTGGATATCGATCGACTGCAAACAGTCGTAAGCGAAGCTTGTGCTGACCTCGTCGATGTGAGTGCCTCTAAAATCCTTGAAGAAGCACTTCGCAATCTATACGACGGTGTTTCGCTAGACGAAGTCACAACATCTCTCGTCATAACGGCTCGGACATTAATCGAGCAGGAACCCAACTACACCTATGCCGCCGCGAGACTCTTGTGTGACGACTTGCGCAGTGAAGCGCTCACCTTCTTGGGTATCGCCGATAAAGCGACACAAGAGGAAATGTCACGTTATTATCCGGCGGCGCTGAGCGCCTACATCACAAAAGGAATCAGCCTTGAACTCTTGAGCCCAGAACTGGCGACCTTTGATCTGGAGCGGCTGGGAGCGGCAATCCAGCCAGAGCGCGACTTGCAATTTACTTATCTGGGATTACAGACTCTTTACGATCGCTATTTTATTCACAGCAACGACACCCGTTTTGAGCTCCCTCAGATCTTTTTCATGCGAATTGCCATGGGCCTGAGTGCCAAAGAAGACGATAAAAATGCACGAGCCATTGAATTTTACCAGTTGCTGAGCTCCTTCGATTACATGAGCTCAACCCCTACCCTATTCAACTCGGGCACGCTCAGACCGCAGCTGTCATCCTGTTATTTGACCACCGTGCCTGATGACCTCAGTGGTATTTACGGTGCCATTCGTGATAATGCCCTGCTCTCGAAGTGGGCCGGTGGCTTAGGTAATGACTGGACACCTGTGCGAGCACTTGGCGCCTACATTAAAGGCACCAATGGTAAATCACAGGGCGTCGTCCCTTTCTTAAAGGTTGTCAATGATACCGCTGTAGCAGTGAATCAGGGCGGCAAGCGTAAAGGGGCCGTGTGTGCTTACCTCGAAACCTGGCATTTAGATATCGAAGAGTTTATCGAACTCAGAAAGAACACGGGTGATGACCGCCGCCGCACCCATGATATGAATAGTGCCAATTGGATTCCTGATCTGTTCATGAAGCGCGTCTTTGAAGGGGGCGAGTGGACTCTCTTTTCGCCCAACGACACGCCAGATTTGCATGATCTATACGGATCTGAATTTGAGCAACGCTATCAGGCTTACGAAGATATGACCCGTGATGGCAGCCTAAAACTGTTCAAACGTGTAAAAGCAGAAAACCTGTGGCGAAAAATGCTTGGCATGCTGTTTGAAACAGGGCACCCATGGATTACGTTTAAAGATCCGTGCAACTTGCGATCACCGCAGTCACACGTTGGTGTGGTTCACTCTTCTAATTTGTGTACCGAAATTACACTCAATACCAATCAAGAAGAGATCGCAGTGTGTAATTTAGGATCTATCAACCTCCCAAGGCACGTTGAAAATGGTGTTTTAGATCTAGAAAAATTACAAAGAACTGTGACAACTGCTGTGCGTATGCTCGATAACGTGATTGATATTAATTACTACTCGGTGCCGCAAGCAGAGCGCTCTAATCTGAGACATCGACCTGTGGGATTAGGCTTGATGGGCTTTCAAGACGCGCTGTATAAAAAACACATCGCCTACGGTTCAGCGGAAGCAGTGGAATTTGCCGACCGTTCAATGGAAGCGATTAGCTACTATGCGATCGAAGCTTCATCGAAGCTTGCCGAAGAACGCGGGGCTTACTCGAGCTTTACGGGTTCTCTGTGGAGCCAAGGGATACTGCCCATAGACTCGATCGAACGATTGGCCGAGTCCAGAGGTGACCAGTATCTGCAGATTGATCGATCAACCACGCTCGACTGGGACGAACTCAGACGTCGCGTTGTCACCAACGGTATGCGCAACTCGAACGTGATGGCGATAGCGCCAACAGCCACAATTGCGAATATTACTGGTGTATCGCAATCGATCGAGCCTACTTACCAGAACCTCTATGTGAAATCGAACTTATCGGGCGAGTTCACAGTGGTTAACCCCTACCTGGTTAACGACCTCAAGGATCGCGGCCTGTGGGATAAGGTTATGGTAAATGACCTGAAATACTACGACGGAAGCGCGCAAGCCATCGATCGAATCCCCGACGATCTGAAAGCGATCTACGCGACTGCGTTCGAAGTCGAGCCACGATGGATTGTCGAAGCAGCAAGTCGTCGTCAGAAGTGGATCGATCAGGCACAATCGTTGAATCTATATATCAATAATGCCAGTGGCAAAAAACTGGATGTGACCTATCGCATGGCCTGGTTGAGCGGCCTGAAAACGACTTACTACCTGCGTTCGTTGGCAGCGACTGGCACAGAAAAGTCGACGGTAGATAAAGGTACGCTCAATGCAGTGGCGTCGGCCGCAGCACCCCAGCCGGCACCCGTACCTCAAGCCTGTTCGCTAGACGACCCTGACTGTGAGGCGTGTCAATAGCCGACAGAAAAACGACATCAAGGAGATATCGAATGTTAAGTTGGGATGAATATCACGAAGAAGACACGCTGGAAGCCACATCGCAGGCAGCCGCAGTGGCTGTGCGGAAAGAGGTGCTTGCTAAGAAACCAGAACCTGAGGTTGCGGTAGAAGCAGCGGTTGAACCAGCACCCGCTGTGGTTAACGAGGCCATTTTGGAACGGGCCGCACAAGCGGTTGCCAGCCTCGATGTAGCACCTGGTTTGGAAGAGCTAGAAATGGGTGCGGCACGCGTCTCTGTCGACGAAAAAGCCATGATCAACTGCCGCGCCGACCTCAATCAGCTCGTACCTTTCAAATATGATTGGGCTTGGCAGAAGTATATCGATGGCTGTGCTAACCATTGGATGCCTCAAGAAATCAATATGACCGCCGATGTCAGCACATGGAAAAGCAACGACGTTCTCACGGACGACGAGCGACGTATCGTAATGCGTAGCCTTGGATATTTCTCGACCGCAGACTCGTTGGTAGCAAATAATCTAGTGCTGGGTATTTATCGCCTGATCACTAATCCAGAATGTCGACAATATTTGCTTCGCCAAGCCTTCGAAGAGGCGATCCACACTCACGCCTACCAGTACTGCATCGAGTCCCTGGGAATGGATGAAGGCGAAGTATTCAATATGTACAGAGAGGTCCCGAGTGTTGCTAAGAAAGCGACGTGGAGCCTGTCTCATACGCACAGCCTCAGCGATCCAAATTTTAACACTGGCACAGCAGAGAATGATCAGACCTTACTCCGTAATCTGATCGGGTTTTATGCCGTAACTGAGGGTATTTTCTTTTACTGTGGTTTTACTCAAATCCTATCGATGGGTCGCCGCAACAAAATGACCGGTGTCGCCGAGCAATTCCAATACATACTCCGTGATGAATCGATGCACCTTAATTTCGGTATCGACGTTATCAACCAGATCAAATTGGAAAACCCGCATCTTTGGACCGAAGCTTTCCAGCAAGAAGTGATCCAGATGTTGATCGAGGGGACCCAAATCGAGATCGAGTATGCTCGAGATACGATGCCACGTGGTGTGCTCGGTATGAATGCCGCAATGATGGAAGAGTATCTGCAGTTCATTTGTAACCGTCGTCTTGCTCAGCTAGGGCTTCCAGAGCAATTTCCTGGTGTACAGAACCCCTTCCCCTGGATGTCGGAAATTATGGACCTCAGAAAAGAAAAGAACTTCTTCGAGACTCGCGTGATTGAGTATCAAACAGGTGGCGCCCTATCTTGGGACTAATCCTGCGTTAATCTCTTGGGGGCTCGACACAATCTAGCGTCGAAGCCTCCGAGACTTCCACACAACCTACTCGCCCCAACGCACTCAGGCCTACTCTCGCTGACCTCGGCCAATGACTCAGCGGCGCTTCACATCGCTTACCTCTACTTATGCGAACAGCATACCTGTAATAGATTAAATTCGAGTGAAAGGCGGTAATGATTCCAGTAATTGGCGACCGTAGGGTTTGGTTAACAACCGGGTATCGAGAATCGTGATTTGACCGCTATCTCGCTCTGTTCTGAGCAATCGGCCACAAGCCTGGAGTAACTTGGCACCGGCATCGGGCACCGATATCTCTTTAAAAGCATTGCCGCCTTGTGCTTCCACCCATTCACTTAAAGCGGCCTCACGAGGATCATCAGGGACCGAAAAAGGGATTTTAGCAATGATGACATGCTCGCAGTACCGAGAAGGTAGGTCTACACCTTCGGCAAAACTCGCGAGCCCAAACAAGACACTTTGGCCACCACCATCGATAATGTGCTTGTGTTGCTCGATCAGCGATTTTTTTGATTGAGCATCTTGCTTTAAAATCCGTCCCTGCAGGGCGCTTGGTAAACCCTCGTAAACCGTTGTCATTTGGCGCCGTGATGAAAACAACACGAGAGTACCATCTGCTTGATCTAAGAGCTCTGGCATGCGTTCGATCAAGGCTTGTGTGTGGGCCACAGCGTCATTAGCTGCGGGGAGATCACCCGGAATATGGAGCCGTGCGCGCGAGTAATCAAAGGGGCTCGTTACCACGACATACTGTGCATCGCTCGGTGTGCCGGCATGCAATTTGAACCGATCAAAACGCCCAAGGGCCGTGAGAGATGCTGAGGTGAGCACAACGCCGGCCGCCCTGTCCCAAAGGTGACTCTGCAGAAATGCCGAGGCCAGAATAGGACTTGAGTGACAGCTAATCCCAACGCCTGAATTGCCGTACTGATAGCGTATCCAGCGAGCTGGTGGCGGGCTATCCACAGTACTATGACCGAAGTCAGACCATAAGGTCTGTGTCAGCTCAAGGCGACTGGAAATACTTTGACACCCGCTTAGGTAAACTTCGACAGACTCCTTGTCGATCGCCTCCTGATCAAGAAGATCCTCACATTGGAGCGTTAATCGCTCGACCAGTGAACCGACTTTAACGCCAACCACACTGCAGCCCATAAACGACGTTTGCAAAATTTGGGGAACCAGACCGTGCTCAAACCTCTGCTCAAGTACCGGCACATCTTGGCCGTTATCTTCTAGTTCAAGGGCTGCGCCAATGGTTGTCTCGAGCGCCTCCCCCAGTTCCTTTAAGTGCGCAATCAGGCGGCCCACCAAAGCATCCAAGGCATGCGCTTTAAAAAATGACGCACCCTGGTCTAGCCACTTGCGAGTATCTTCAGTCCACTGGAGCGTACTTTGTAGATGACAAAACGCGGTACTGTGATTCTTGGCCTTCTCTGCCAAATGATGTGCCTCATCGAAGATATAAAGCGCATCCTCTGGTGCAGGCAAAACGACACCTCCGCCAATGGAAAGATCAGACAATACCAAATCATGATTAGTGACGATCACATCGGCATCAGCGAGTTGTTCACGCGCTTTATAAAAGCTGCATTGCGCGATATAAGTGCAGCGCCGCCCAGTACATTGAGCGTGGTCACTGGTTACGGGGAACCAGGCGGAGTCGGTGATGGCTTCAGCGAGATTATCTCGGTCACCATCCCAATCACCACGCGCCAACCCATCCATTAAGCGCTCGTAAGTCGCCGAATCATCTTCTTGATTCCAATGATATTCATCGGGATAGAGTGGAATTGTTTGCGAACCTGGCGCTTGATTGAGCGCTTGATCTAAACGCGCCAGACAAACATAACGGCGTCGACCTTTAGCCAGCACCACAGAAAATTCTAATCCGCTGTGACGCGCGATATCCGGCAGATCCTGAAACATCAGCTGTTCCTGCAAGGCTACGGTTGCCGTCGAGATCACCAACCGTTTCTCGCGTGCTTGTGCAATCGGCACCGCAGCTATGGTGTAGGCAATGGTCTTTCCAGTGCCCGTGCCTGCTTCTATTACGGCAATGGGTGGCGACAGATCAAAAGCCCCCTTGGCAAGGGCACGGGAGACTTCGGCTATCATCTGGCGTTGCCCCCAGCGGGGCTCTAGAGCTCTAGCCTCTGACAGCCGCGAATAAGCTTCTCTAATTTTCGACTTTACGTCGTCAGTGAGCACTCACACTCCCCGAAAAGCCAAGGCTTGAGACACCGCATTGGCATACATATAGAGCATCTTACTCTGATCCGTTTCAGGTAGCTCAGCGATACGCCGCTCAAACTGATCACGAGGTATAGATCCATCTGCTATAACAAGATCATCAGGTAAAGTCTGGTCCGGATTCAGGCGCTCCCAAGCCCAGACGTTGGTGGGGTGTAGTCGATAATTCCCAATCACCTGACGATCTATCTCGGCGACGATCTCGGCAATGGTGTTGTAATCTTTCACCAGTGGTTCACCAAAGGCAATATGGACTCGTCCTTTCGCGCCTGCAATTCCGCGCGCGATTGAGAGCGCATCCTCATGTTCGGCCTTCTGGTAGTTGCCCTCTTTCTCGAGAGTCGCTAACTCGTGAGCTTTAAGAGCGTCACAGGGGTCAAGTTCATAAGCGATCGACACCGGAACGATGTTGAGCCTCCGGACGGCATCAGCCAGAGGCTCCGACTTGTCTCTTCCCAGCAATAACATTTTAATCACCGCCGGCTCTGTGCGATCAAGACCATCTTTTGCTCGCCCTTCTCGCTGGGCGATCCAGACCGGCTGACTGTCGGTTTGCAGAGAGAACTCGATATACGACGCGAGAAGTTTACTGGCTTCCAAAAGCTGCCGCGGCCCCGCGAGGGTGCGCCGCACAATGAAACTTTTGTTCAGTCTCATTAAGTCTGAAATCCAGGGCTTTGATAACAGATTGTCACCGATCGCGATCCGACAGGTGGCTCGATTCATTCGATGTAAAGCGTAGTTTGTAAATGCAGGATCAAGTGCGATATCGCGGTGATTGCTGACAAAAAGATAGGGACCATCACCCAGCTGATCTAGGCCACTGGCGGTAAATCCGGCTGTGGTTCGAGACACCATACGATCCATATATTGACGGATCAATAACTGTATAGTCGCGACGCTTTCTACGCCTCTGAGCTGATACGTCAATATCCATTTTACCAATGGTCGGAACAGCCAGCCAAAAGGCCGCCACGAGGTGCCAAGTCGCAATGCCAGTAGACTGTCAAGCAACTCAGGATCTGCTCTTAGCCGAGTGAGAACAGGCTTTACTTCGATATCATTATAGGGTCGTATTGACGCGAAACGATCGTCCACGTGCACTCCTTATGCAATTAGCGCCGCTACCATATCGAAAACGAGGCTCTGAGTCACCACGCGGGGCGAGCAAATGTCATCAAAGTAGGTCACTGACGAAGGGGCTACGCTCTGGTATTCGCCCAACTCGATTTTTTTGCTAATCTAAAGCCTGTTATGACTCATAAGTGGATGATGACTATGGATGCCAGCTCAGCAACTCTTTTCACCTTTGGACTCGCCAGCCTACTCATAAGCTGGGTGCTGTTGCTGATCACCAGCTGGAAAGAGGACTTCACCTGGGGGCTGTTCACACTGCTGCTGCCCCCCGTGTCCTATCTTTACGCTCTCTCACAACCGAGCAAAGCGGGGGCGCCGATCGTATTCGCGATCGCAGGTTGGTGTTTAATCCTGTTCAGCTAGCCTATGATTCAGCGGCACACCAACCCAATGCTCTCTGAACAAGCGGTCGAGCATAGTCTCGGCCACGTGCGGTAAGGCTGGCGACACTAGGCACGGCCCTCTAACTGACTACCGACCGACAAACAAGCAAATCCAATAAGCGCACTCCGCGCACCTTAGAGGCTACTGAGCCACGAATAGGTGAGTCAAATGAGCGCGCTCCGCTGGCCCAAGAGCAAGAACTTCCGACAAATAACCCTCTAGTGACCCCGCTTGGAGACGCGCTTCATCGAAGGCGGCCTCTAGATATTCACGTCGTGTATCCACGATCGGGACGAGGATGTTTTCAGGTAACGCTTCAAATCCATATTTTTGTCTTAAGATTGAGGTCTGCGTCTCCGCTAAAAAGTATTGGCGCGTTAATAAATAATCCGCCATCACTTGCTCAATTTCGACACCAAGCGCGAGTAAAATCAGAGCGACTGCGAAGCCTGTCCGGTCTTTACCTGCAGCACAATGCACGAGCAGCTTGGGGGCATCATGATTCAGTAGGCTCACAAACATGGCTCGAAAAGCAGCAGAGTGGGATCGGGCAAACTCGCGGTAAATGGCACACATAAACTCGTGGCTATCCTCGGGAGTAGAGGCGAACTCCGCCAGCGCTTCGAGCGCACCATGCTGATGGCCCGGCGCTATTGGTAAAGGCATGATATACGGTATGGACTCTAACACCCCCGCACTGTTGGGGTATTGACTCTGCTCCGACATCCTCCGCAAATCGAATAAATGCGTGAGCTCGAGAGCCCGCACATAATCGACATCCGGCACCGTTAACTCGCTCAGATGCCCGGCTCTAAATAATCGCCCTGCGCTGATCATTTGACCTTTTACGGTCGGCTTTTGCGCCCCAAAGTCTCGGAAATTGGGTGTCCCGACAAGGTCTATTTTCACACTCACTCACCTCTTACGACATGTTGCGTTGAAGTGTAGCACGCTTTATTTTCAAGCCGATGTCGGTGCACGGTGTCATTTCAGTAATTTTGGGCAAAAGTTGAAGACAACAGTTGACACCTACTGCCAAAGTGACAATAATCCCGCCTCTTAAAATTTTGTAAAGGTTGGTAATCGTGGCGAACTCTCCACAGGCAAAAAAACGCGCAAGACAAGCAGAAAAGCGACGCAATCACAACGCGAGCCTGCGTTCACTGGGTCGGACTGTCATCAAGAAGATCATCAAATCGATTGAAAGTGGCGATCAAGCAGCCGCTCAAACAGCCTACACTGCGGCAGTCCCGGTCATCGATCGATTAGCTGACAAGGGCATTATCCACAAGAACAAAGCAGCGCGACACAAGAGCCGTCTCAACGCGCAGATCAAGGCACTGAGCGAGTAAGATCTCCGCTAGTGTTTGAGCACAAAAAAACCGGCTATCGCCGGTTTTTTTATAGGGGGATGTGGACTACAAAAGCACCATGTTATCCCGATGAATCGCTTCAGCATCCGCCGCGTAACCCAGCAGCTCTGCAACGTCCTGGGAATTCAGCCCTTTCGTGCGGGCCAGCTCCTCTGAACTGTAATTCACCAAACCTCTCGCGACGGCTCTCCCATCTAAAGCAACACATAATACCGCGTCACCACGATCAAAGCGTCCAACCACCTCAACCACACCAACTGGCAATAAACTGCGACCCCTCTGGGTCAGTACATCAACCGCACCTTGGTCGATAACGA
>CBFHJC010000044.1:0-13706 GCA_965656045.1 Aequoribacter sp. | reverse complement strand
GGGTTTGGTCAGTGCGCTGTCTGAACGATGGGGGATATCTTATGAACAGCGCAACTCTATTGTGGTGGGCGTGATGATGGGTTTGGCGGTATTCCCAACGATTTACACGATTGCGGAAGACGCGCTATTTGCTGTGCCCTCGCATTTGCGAGAGGGTGCACTGGCGATGGGCGCTACCGAATGGCAAACGGCTCGAAGTATTGTGTTACCAACAGCCGCCCCGGGAATACTGTCGGCCATTATGATGGGTTTGGCTCGAGCCATTGGCGAAACCATGATTGTGTTGATGGCCACCGGTAATACACCAATTATCGACGGTTTAATGACGACCGGTATGCGGACTATTGCAGCGACTCTGGCGATTGAAATGCCCGAAGTCGTACCCCAAACCCTTCATTTCCACGTGCTGATATTTTTGGCTTTACAGCTCTTCGTGTTTACTTTTCTGATTAACACCTTGGCAGATGTCGTGAGGCGCAGGTTGCGCCAGCGTCTGGAGCACCTGTGAGTTATCACGCCAAGCTGAAACGTCGTGCGCTCCGATGGCGATCTGATGACGCTATTATGTTTCTTTGCGGCGGGGCGGTTGCTCTCTGTCTGTTGGCGCTGGCGGCTTTGTTTGCTTTACTCGTAGATCAGTCACGTCTCCAGTTCTGGCCGGAACCTGTCTATCAGTGGGAGACTAAGGTTGGGTCCCGTATCACTGGGCAAATCATCGAGGAATCACCGTCATCATTAGTGATCTCTGTCGGATATCAATCTACCGACTCAAACTCAGTCAGAAGAGTCACTCGATCGGAGCTCGTGGCTCGTTCGCGTCCAGCCAATGTTGTTCGGGTTGAGCATAATGTTTTTGGTATCCTCTATGGCGTTTGGATTGAGGACTCAGAATCAGCAATTCTGAGCGTTACCCCAGAGCTCACGGTGCCGATGCAGGGGGAAGCGATCGTACGCTGGTACTACCCAAACCAGCTTAACCTTATTCAAAGCCTGCAGATATTTGCGGATAACATTGCCAACTTCTTATTTTTCGCGTCACCAGATTCGGCGAATGATGCCGGCGTGTTGCCCGCCCTTGTGGGCACTGTTGTTATGGTCTTGTTAATGACCATTTTTGTCATGCCACTTGGGGTGTTGGCAGCGATTTACTTACATGAATACGCGGCTCAAGGACGTCTCACGTCATGGATACGCATAGCAGTGCATAATCTAGCGGCAATTCCCAGCGTGGTGTATGGCGTGTTTGGATTGGGTGTATTTGTTTATGGGTTGGGAAGCGAGATTGATAGCGCAATGTACAGTGATAGTTTACCTAGCCCTACTTTTGGGGAGCCCGGTCTTTTGTGGGCGTCTCTGACTCTCGCTCTGCTGACTTTGCCGGTCGTGATTGTTGCTACTGAAGAGGGTTTGGCGCGGGTGCCTCGTTCCATTATCGAGGCCAGTTACGCGCTGGGTGCAACGAGAGCTGAAACCCTGTTGCGGCTTATCTTACCGTTGATTGGTCCCGCAATGATGACGGGGCTGATTCTTGCAATTGCAAGAGCCGCGGGAGAAGTTGCGCCACTCATGCTGGTTGGCGTGGTCGAATTCGCGCCGGATCTACCCATTACCACTGATTTCCCGTTCTTGCGCTTAGATCAAAAGTTCATGCATTTGGGTTACCATATCTACGACCTTGGCTTCCAAAGTATTGATATAGAGACCACCAGGCCTAGGGTCTTCGCGACAGCACTACTACTCTTTGTCATCGTGATGGTGCTAAACATACTCGCCGTCCTGCTGCGCAACAGGCTTGATCGCAAGTACCGCCACCTGCTCGAGTAAATGGAATTATTGATGACCTCGCCAATTATAGAAATCGCTGATCTATCATTAAGCTACGGGACCGATGAGCCCGTGCTTAGAAATGTCCAATTGACCCTAGAGCGACAGAGCGTTACGGCGATTATCGGTGCCAGTGGCAGCGGTAAATCGAGTTTGCTGCGCTGTATTAATCGACTGGTTGAACTTAAGCCCCAGGTCAGGATTACCGGAGATATCACGCTTGATGGACAGTCTATTTTTGCGCCAGAGATCGACGTGACAGAGCTCAGGCGGCGGATTGGTATGGTGTTCCAAAAACCTAATCCCTTCCCTATGTCGATCTTTGAGAATGTGGCGTATGGCTTAAGATTGGTGGGTGAAAAGAGTACTAGGGTGATTGAGCAGCGGGTCGAGCAATCGTTAAGATTGGCGGCATTGTGGGATGAAGTTAAAGATCGATTGGACTCACAGGCGGGTATTTTATCGGGCGGTCAGCAACAGCGACTGGTCATTGCTCGAGCGATCGCGGTGGAGCCCGAGGTATTACTATTGGACGAGCCTGCTTCCTCATTAGATCCTATTTCAACGCTTCGCATAGAAGAGCTCATCTACGAGTTGAAATCTCGCTATACTATTGTCGTGGTCACGCACAATATGCAACAAGCAGCGCGAGTTTCGGATTGGGCTGCCTTTATGCATCAGGGTTCAATTGTCGAGTATGACAACACCACAGCTTTGTTTACCAATCCTCGGGAAGTGCGAACAGAGGACTACATCACCGGAAAATTTAGTTAGCAGGAGTAAGTTGTGTTTCAGAGTGATCAGCACAAACCGCATATTTCGGGACAATTCAATAATGAGCTGGGCACTCTTAAAAACGATATTCTCGCGATGGGTGGGTTGGTTGAATCGCAACTCAGCCTGGCACTGAATGCGCTGTTGGAAAAGAATACAGAAAAAGCCTTACAGGTCATTAAGCGTGACAATGAAGTGAACGCATTGGAGCTAAAAATTGATCAAGAGTGCGCTCGGATTCTGGCGCGACGGCAGCCTGCCGCGAGCGACCTCCGGCTTGTACTCGCTGTCATTAAAATCAATATGGACCTAGAGCGGGTTGGCGATGAAGCCGCTAAAATTGCGCGACAGGCAAAAGTCATTGTCGAGAATAGCCTGTTAGATAGCCAGTTCGTTAACTTGCGCTTAATGGGAAAACAAATTATCGACACTTTGCGCTTAGCGCTCGACGCATTGGCACGCTCTGATGCACAGTTGGCACTCGAGATTGTTGCGGGCGACAGCTCGATCGACGCAGTGTATGCGCAAGCAATGGAAGTCGTTGTAAAAACCATGCGGGCTGACGAATCGATAATCCCCGTTATGTTGAATGAGCTGTGGGCTTTAAAAGCGTTAGAGCGCATTGGCGATCACGCCAGCAATATCGGTGAGCACGTTATTTACATGGTGAGTGGTCGCGACGTTCGTCATCGCTCGTCAGTTGAAATCTCAAACCAATTAGAATCGCCCTGATAGCAGCGGAGAAGCTTGAATGAGTCGTTTTTGGAGCCCAAACATTGCGGATCTAGAGCCTTATGTGCCCGGAGAGCAGCCACGGGGTACTCAGTTGGTTAAACTGAATACTAACGAAAGTGCGTATCCGCCATCCCCGCGGGTCGTTGCCGCCATTCGTGCCGCTGCTGACGATAAGCTGCGATTGTACCCAGACCCTCGGGCGAGTGAGTTGTGTGACGTATTGGCGAGCTATCACCAGGTGCAGTCGTCTCAGATATTCGTCGGTAATGGCTCTGATGAAGTGTTAGGGTTCGCGTTTATGGCTCTGCTGAGAGACAAGGGGACACTTTGTTTTCCCGATATCAGCTATAGCTTTTATCCCGAGTGGGCAAAACTCCTGGGTATCGCTACGCAGATCATTCCGCTTGACGACGCTTATCGAATTGATTTTGCGCAGTATCCACAGGACTGCTCTGGTATTATTTTCCCTAATCCCAATGCCCCAACCGGCATTGCTACGCCGCTCACAGTGATTGAGCAGCTGGCAGTGGATCGACCCGATTCTGTGATTATCGTCGACGAAGCCTATGTCGATTTTGGTGCTGAATCTGCAGTTGCCCTTGTCAATAACTACCCGAACTTGTTGGTGGTTCGTACATTCTCCAAAGCTCGCGGACTGGCGGGACTCAGGGTGGGCTATGCCATTGGCCACCCCGACCTGATCGAAGGTCTGGTGCGTGTTAAAGATTCGTTCAACTCTTATCCTCTTGATTTGCTCGCGCAGAAGGGCGCCGTCGCATCGATACAAGATGACGCTTATTTCATCGATACGGTCACAAAGACTTGCGCCTGCCGATCGCGGATGGTGGAAGGTTTGGTTCAGTTAGGGTTCGAGGTGCTTCCCTCAGCGGCTAACTTTGTGCTGGCGCGTCACTCGGTGATGTCAGGTGAGATGCTACAACAGCAGTTGCGGTCTTACGGGATTATCACGCGTCATTTTCGAGCGCCAAGACTCAGTGCTTGGCTCAGAATCACCGTGGGGAATGAACAGGATGTCGACAGCCTCATTCAGAGTCTGAAGCAGATTCTTGCGCAGCCCTAGCGCTTCTCGAGCAACACGCTACCGATACTGTAGCCTGCACCGAAAGAGCAAAGGACGCCTAAGTCACCCGCTTTCAAATCCGCATTGTGCTTGTGGAAGGCGATGATAGAGCCAGCGGAGCTGGTGTTGGCATACTCATCGAGAATGACGGGTGCCTCGCTAGCCTCGGGATCACGGCCCAATACCTTGCGGGCAATCAGCTCGTTCATGTTGAGGTTGGCTTGATGCAGCCACAGCCGCTTTAGATCAGTCGATGGGATATTGGTTGCTGCCAACTGAGAGGTAATGAGTTCTGCGACCGCCGGACACACTTCTTTGAAGACTTTGCGGCCTTCTTGAATGAACAGCTTATCTTTGCTGGCAATACCTGACTCGTCAGCACGATTTAAGAAACCAAAATTATTGCGAATATTATTTGAAAACATGGTTTTCAGTTTAGTGCTTCTGATGAGGTACCCACCAGAGGAGGTATCCGCACTCTCAATGATCACCGCGGTACAGACGTCACCAAAGATGAAGTGTGAATCTCTATCTGCGAAATTGAGATGTCCACTGCAAATCTCGGGACTGACCATCAGAACGCGACGCGCGAGCCCATCTCGGATTGCGCCCGCGGCTTGTGCAATACCAAAAGTGGCTGACGAGCAAGCCACGTTCATATCAAATGCATAACCTTCGATGCCAAGCGCGTCTTGGACTTCGATAGCAATTGCGGGGTAGGGCCGCTGCAGGTTCGAACACGCTACGATTACGGCATCAATGTCGGATGCGTCGCACTGCGCAGCGCGCATGGCTTGCTTGGCTGCATCGACGGCCATCTCACACTGAATAGAGTGTTCTTCGTTGCTTCGCTCTGGGATGTAGGGCTTTAGTCTTTCTGGATCTACAATCCCCGACTTATTCACCACGAAACGGGACTTGATACCCGAGGCTTTAGCAATAAACTCAGGCGAGGAGTGGGTCAGGGCTGCTTGGGTGCCGGCCTCGATCTCTGCGCGATGATCTGTATTGTAGCGGTCGACATAGTCGTTAAAGGCAGCGACAAGTTCCTCGTTTGAGATCGCATTCGGCGGGGTGTATAACCCCGTTCCAGTGATGGCAGCCTGATCCATTGCTTATCCTTATGAGTATTTATCGGTCGTTTAACGCTTGGTAGTCTCGCTGCGCGTAGCCCGTGTAGAGCTGTCTTGGCCGGCCAATCTTATAGCTACCACTGATCATCTCGTCCCAGTGAGCGATCCAGCCGACAGTGCGTCCCACGGCAAAGATAACGGTGAACATGCTGGTTGGTATGCCCATGGCTTTTAGGATGATGCCCGAGTAGAAATCGACGTTCGGGTAGAGTTTCTTCTCAACAAAATAGGCGTCTTCCAGGGCGATTTCCTCGAGTCGTTTAGCAATTTCGAGGAGTGGATCGTTGATTCCGAGCTCAGCCAATACTTCGTCGGCAGCTTGTTTCATGACCTTGGCTCTAGGATCGAAGTTTTTGTACACGCGGTGTCCAAATCCCATCAGTCGGAAAGGGTCATCTTTATCTTTTGCTCGCGCAACAAATTCATCGATGCGAGAGACGTCGCCGATCTCGGTGAGCATATCGAGCACGGCTTCATTGGCCCCGCCGTGTGATGGCCCCCACAAAGCGGCGATACCGGCTGCAATGCACGCAAATGGATTGGCACCAGATGAGCCTGCCAGTCGTACCGTCGAGGTCGATGCGTTCTGCTCATGATCAGCGTGGAGCAAAAAGATTTTATCCATGGCTCGAGCCAATACTGGGCTTATCTGACTGGGTTCACAGGGATTGCCAAACATCATATGTAAGAAATTTTCGGCGTAGCTCATGCTGTTATCGGGGTACATGAAAGGCATGCCAATCGAGTACTTGTAGCTCATCGCTGCCAAGGTCGGCATTTTCGCGATAAGCCGGAAAGCCGCAATTCGTCGGTGGTGCTCGTTGCTGATTTCGAGTGAGTCATGGTAGAAGGCTGATAACGCACCCACAACACCACACATGATAGCCATGGGGTGGGCGTCGCGGCGGAACCCTCTGAAAAATGTTGAGACTTGATCGTGCACCATGGTGTGGTTCTTAACCGTGTTCACGAATTCTTCTTTCTGAGCCTTGTTGGGTAGTTCCCCGTTAAGCAGCAAATAACAGGTTTCTAAATAGTTGCTGTGCTCGGCGAGCTGTTCAATAGGGTATCCGCGATGAAGCAGCACACCTTTTCCACCATCGATGTATGTGATTGCGGATTCGCAGGCGGCGGTCGAGACAAAGCCGGGGTCATAAGTAAAGTAGCCCTCTGCCGTCAACTTGCCGACGTCGATAACGTCAGGGCCGATCGTACCCTGGTAGATAGGTAGTTCAATGGGGCTTGCTATTCCGTCCAAGCTCAAAGAAGCTTTTTTCTCGGTCATAAGAAGGTCCTGAGTGTAAAACTGTGGGCCAATCACTATAGACAATGCCTCCGAATTGTCAATTCGAAGAGGGAACAAAATGCAGGCCAGCGGAGGGTTTGTGGCGAATGGACTAGAATTCGGGTTTGTAATTGCGCCCCGGAGAACCTATAATTCCGACGCTTTTTAAGGGGCTCGCAAAGGCTCAAAAACCGCAGTAGTCATTCGCGGTGAGGGTTGGTTTCTGCGAGTTGGCGTTCTGTGCACAGCAGGGTCTTCAGGGGGATTTTAGGTGAAAGACACCCGTCCAGTTAATTTAGATATCAGTACCATCAAGCTTCCAATTACAGCCTACACGTCGATCCTGCATCGGATATCGGGCGTATTCTTGGTCGGCGCCGTAGGCCTCATGATCTACGCTCTAGACTTGAGCCTAGACAGTGCCGATAGTTTCGCCGCGGTCGCGTCAGTCCTCCAGAGCCCCGTGGTGAAATTTGTCGCTTGGGTTGTGGCTTCGGGGCTTATTTATCACTCAGTTGCTGGTATCAAGCACCTGATTATGGACCTGGGATATGGTGAGACCTGGGAGGGCGGAGTGCTGGGCTCAAAGATCACCTTCGCGGTTTCCTTTTTGTTAATCGCAGCTATGGGGTTTAAGTTATGGTGAGGTCGGTAACCAATATGGGTCGAAATGGCCTGTCAGATTATTTGATGCAGCGCATCAGTTCGGTGATTCTGCTGGCCTACTTTGTGTTCGTGGCCGTTGTTGTGCTGCAGGGCACCACGTTCGAGGCGTGGACTTCATTGTTTTCGCAAACCTGGATGCGAATCTTTAGTCTAGCCGCACTGCTGTCGGTCGTATTCCATGCTTGGATTGGCATGTGGGGCGTATTGTCTGACTACGTAACCGAGCGATTGATGGGTCCAAAAGGCAATGTGTTGCGATTTCTACTACAGTTATTGATTGGCGCACTTCTCTTCATTTACTTGATCTGGGGCATCCAGATTATTTGGGGTTAAAACATGGCGATGAGAACTATTTCATTCGATGGCGTGATCGTAGGCGGTGGTGGTGCAGGCATGCGGGCAGCGCTCCAGCTAGCGCAGTCGGGCTACAAAACAGCGGTGATCTCAAAAGTATTTCCAACACGGTCACACACGGTTTCAGCTCAAGGTGGAATTACCTGTGCGATTGCGAGTGATGACCCCAATGATGACTGGCGTTGGCACATGTATGACACGGTCAAGGGTTCAGATTATATCGGTGATCAAGAAGCGATTGAATACATGTGCAGTGTCGGTCCGGAAGCGATTTTCGAACTCGAGCACATGGGCTTGCCATTCTCAAGGACCGAAGAGGGGCGCATTTATCAGCGACCTTTCGGTGGGCAGTCAAAGAACTACGGCGAAGGCGGGCAGGCAGCACGAACCTGCGCTGCAGCAGACCGTACTGGACACGCATTGCTTCATACGCTGTACCAGAACAATGTGAAGAACAAGACTGTGTTTTTCAATGAGTGGTTTGCGGTCGATCTTGTTAAGAATGCTGCGGGTGCCGTGGTTGGTGTGATTGCCATTTGTATGGAGACCGGAGAGACGGTATTCGTCAAATCAAAAGCAACAGTGTTTGCAACCGGCGGTGCGGGTCGGATCTACGCCTCAACGACAAATGCGCATATCAATACGGGCGACGGTATTGGCATGGCTCTGAGAGCAGACGTGCCGGTTCAAGATATGGAAATGTGGCAGTTCCATCCGACTGGTATTTACGGTGCTGGAACCCTCGTCACCGAAGGGTGTCGCGGCGAAGGTGGTTATTTAATCAATAAAGATGGTGAGCGCTTCATGGAGCGTTATGCACCCAATGCCAAAGATCTTGCTGGTCGCGATGTGGTCGCTCGATCGATGGTTCTTGAGTTGCTAGAGGGAAGAGGGTGCGGCCCTGAGGGCGATCACGTCTTTCTTAAGCTCGATCATTTGGGTGAGGACGTGCTTGAGAGCCGTTTGCCCGGCATTTGCGAGTTGTCGCGAACCTTTGCCCATGTCGATCCCGTGAAGGAGCCAATCCCTGTTGTACCCACTTGTCACTACATGATGGGCGGCATACCGACGAATGTTCATGGCCAAGCTATTACCCAAGATGCACAGGGTAACGACCAGATTATCCCAGGTTTGTATGCCTGTGGTGAGGTCGCTTGCGTCTCAGTTCACGGAGCCAATCGTTTAGGTGGTAATTCACTGCTTGATTTGGTGGTGTTCGGGCGGGCCTCTGGCTTGTTCATTGAATCAGCTCTGCGAGACGGTATTGAGATGCAGGATGCATCCGATTCCGATATTGAGCGCGCTATGGTTCGCCTCAACCGTCTGAATGCGTCGAAAGGTGGCGAGCGAACGGCGGATCTCAGAAAAGAAATGCAGTCTATTATGCAGAATTATTTTGGCGTATTCCGTCGTGGTGATTACATGCAGAAAGGCGTTGAAATGCTGCAAGCACTTCGCCCTCGAATTGAATCAGTGTCATTGGAAGATAAGTCGAATGCTTTCAACACGGCCAGAATCGAAGCGCTCGAGCTCCAAAATCTGTTCGAAGTTGCCGAGGCGACCGCGATTTCTGCGGAAGTCAGAACCGAAAGTCGGGGTGCGCATGCTCGAGAAGATTATCAAGAGCGAGACGATGAGAACTGGCTGTGCCATTCAATGTACTTCGCAGATACCAAGTCGGTGGGCAAGCGGGGCGTTAACTTTAAGCCGCAAACCGTTCCCACATTTGAACCTAAAATTCGTACTTACTAGAGGGCTGTAGGGATGTTAGAAGTTAGTATCTATCGATATAACCCAGAGACAGACAGTGCGCCGTTCATGCAGGACTTCCAAGTGGATACCGGCGGTAAAGATCTAATGGTGCTCGACGTGTTAGAGCTTGTTAAGGCTCAGTACGATACTTCAGTCACGTATCGGCGCTCCTGTCGTGAGGGTGTCTGCGGCTCAGACGGTGTCAATATCAATGGTAAAAATGGATTGGCTTGTATCACGCCAGTGTCCGAGGTGGCTAAAAAAGGTAAGTTGGTCGTGCGCCCCTTGCCCGGTTTGCCCGTTATTCGAGACCTTATCGTTGATATGAGCATGTTTTATGCGCAGTACGAAAAAGTTCAGCCGTACCTGTTGAATGACACGCCAGCGCCCGGTATTGAGCGTCTCCAGTCGCCGGAAGATCGAGCCAAGTTGGACGGTTTGTACGAGTGCATTTTGTGTGCCTGCTGTTCGACTAGCTGCCCTTCGTTTTGGTGGAATCCAGACAAGTTTATCGGCCCAGCGGGATTGCTTCAGTCTTACCGTTTTTTGGCGGATAGCAGAGATACCGCCACGGAAGAACGGCTGGCGAACCTAGACGATCCGTTCAGTGTATTCCGCTGTCACGGCATCCAAAACTGCGTCAATGTTTGCCCGAAAGGTCTCAATCCTACTAAGGCGATCGGCCACATTAAGAATATGCTTCTTTCCAGAGAGGTTTAATCCGTTTTAGGGGGCGTGAACGTCTGCGCCCCCGCATATTTTCCCAGTTTCCATCTCCCCTCGACGCACCTTTGCTGTTATACTCTCCGCACGTTTTTCGGTTTTAAACTTCTGATTCCCCGGGCGGGCAAAATGCACGATCACTCGATGGAGCACTTTAGGCGCAGCTCCCACATAGCGGGCGGTAATGCCGCTTACGTCGAAGACCTTTACGAGGCCTTTCTTATCGATCCTGGCGCCGTTCCACAGCAATGGCAAGAGTACTTCCAACAACTTGCCCAAAGTGGTAACGAACAGGTTGAACTTCAAGATACACCCCACTCTGCAATTCGTGATCAATTTGCTCGCATCTCTAAAATGCGAGTACGGACCGAAGCGACTGTTGCAGGCGATGCGCAAGCGACCGAGTTCGAGCGTAAACAGGTCCGCGTATTGCAGCTGATTTCAGCCTATCGGCAACGCGGACACCAGCGTGCTCGACTGGACCCCCTAAATCTCGTTCAGCGCGATCAGGTGCCAGACCTCGCATTGCAATTTCATCAGTTATCGACTGGCGATCTTGCGACTGCGTTCCAAACAGGTAGTCTGCATATCAGCAGAGACAGTGCGACGCTTGAAGAAATAGTGGATTGTCTTGAGTCGACCTATTGCGGCACGATAGGTGCCGAGTTTATGCATATCGTTGATACCGATGAGCGTCATTGGGTCATGCAGCGAATGGAATCTGTCCGCTCAAAACCAGACTATAGCGCAGCAGTTCGTCGCCAGTTGCTCGGTGAACTGACGAAGGCTGAAGGGCTCGAGAAGTCACTCGGATCAAAGTACCCCGGCACCAAGCGCTTCGGTTTGGAAGGTGGGGAATCCCTCATACCTGCGCTAACTGAGATGATCCAACGCTTCGGGGCCTACCGAGCCAAAGAAATTGTGATAGGTATGGCGCATCGAGGCCGATTGAATGTATTGATCAACATTCTCGGCAAGAAGCCCTCAGAGCTGTTTGCAGAGTTCGAGGGCAGAATCGCCTACTCAACGTCCGGTGACGTAAAATACCACCAAGGGTTTTCGTCTAATATCATGACCCCTGGCGGTGAATTACACCTCGCACTCGCGTTTAACCCTTCTCACTTAGAAATCGTATCGCCGGTAGTAGAGGGCTCAGTTCGAGCGAGGCAAGATCGCCGGTCAGATTCAAGTGGTGAATTGGTCGTTCCGATTGTCATCCATGGCGATGCCTCATTTGCCGGGCAAGGCGTGGTGATGGAGACATTCCAAATGTCCCAGACTCAGGCTTATTCAACCGGTGGCACCATCCACTTAGTCATCAACAATCAGGTAGGGTTTACGACCAGCGCCCGAGAAGACGCTCGGTCCACTGAATACTGTACTGATGTCGCAAAAATGGTGCAGGCCCCAATTTTCCACGTCAATGGAGATGACCCTGAAGCAGTGCTGTTTGTCACCCAGATGGCAGTGGATTATCGCCATCAATTTGGCAAAGATGTGGTGATCGATCTGGTTTGTTATCGCCGCCGAGGTCACAACGAGGCAGATGAGCCCTCTGTGACTCAGCCGGTGATGTACGCCAAAATTAAGAATCAAAAAACCACTCGGGATTTATATGCGGAACAGCTGATCGCAGAGGGCATTATCACCAAAGGGCAAGATGATGAGCTTGTGGCAGCCTACCGAGACTCCCTCGAACGCGGGGAACCCTTGGTTTCATCTCTTGTGAGTGAACCCAACACCTCGTTGTTTGTAGATTGGTCGCCGTATTTGAACCACCCTTGGGACTTGGCCAGCGATACATCGCTCGAGTTGAGCTACTTGCAGGCGCTCGGCGCGAAAATCAATGAAGCCCCAGAGGGATTTCTAGTTCAAAGGCAAGTGGGAAAAATATTAGAAGATCGACGTAAGATGGCTGCTGGTGCTCTACCCATCAATTGGGGCGCAGCGGAAACACTGGCTTACGCAACGCTATTAGATGCTGGATATCCGGTCAGACTTACGGGTCAGGATGTCGGCAGAGGGACTTTTTCGCATCGACATGCCGTACTGCACAGCCAGAAAGATGGCGAGAGATATGTGCCATTGCAACACGTCGGCGACACACAGGCTGATTTCACGATCCATGATTCTCTGTTGTCAGAAGAAGCCGTACTCGCCTTCGAATACGGCTACGCAACCACTGCGCCCACTGGGTTGGTGATTTGGGAGGCGCAGTTTGGTGATTTTGCAAACGGCGCTCAAGTTGTTATCGATCAATTCATTACCAGTGGCGAACATAAGTGGTCTCGGCTCTGTGGATTGACCATGTTGTTACCTCACGGCTACGAGGGTCAAGGACCCGAGCACAGCTCTGCGCGACTCGAAAGATTCATGCAGCTGTGTGCTGAAAAAAATATACAGGTATGTGTGCCTAGTACGCCCGCACAAATTTATCATTTGATCCGGCGTCAGGCGATTAGGCCATTGCGAAAGCCTTTAGTGGTGATGTCGCCTAAGAGTCTGTTGCGCCACAAAGAGGCCGTATCAACACTTGAAGACCTCGCCTCAGGCGAATTTCAATTGGTGATACCTGAAATCGATACGCTTGTGAATACCGAGGTGAAGCGTGTGATTCTGTGTGCCGGCAAAGTGTATTACGAGTTGTTGGCGGAGCGCAGAAGTCGCGGTATCGATAACATTGCGATTGTTCGGATCGAGCAAATGTATCCATTCCCAGAACCCAAGCTGGTCGAGATCCTGCGGGAATACCCCAACCTTAACGATGTAGTTTGGTGTCAAGAAGAACCCATGAATCAGGGCAGCTGGTATGCCTCTCAGCACCACATGCGACGCAGTCTCGATGTGTTGGGTAATGGACTGAGCGTACGTTACGTGGGACGTGAGCCCTCGGCTGCGCCCGCCGCTGGATACATGGCATTGCACACACGACAGCAGGAAGCATTGATCAACGAAGCACTTGCTGAATTTATTTAGTCGATCACTTAACAGTGTACGTAAGGATATTTGAATGACGATAGAACTAAAAGCACCCGCGTTTCCTGAGTCAGTGGCGGATGGTGAGGTTGCGACTTGGCATAAGGCCGAAGGCGATACTGTGGCGCGTGACGAGCTTATCGTCGAGATTGAGACTGATAAAGTCGTTATGGAAGTCGTAGCCCCAGTGGATGGCGTTTTGACCAGCATCAAAGCAGCGGCTGGTACCGTTATAAATAGTGAACAACTACTTGCTTTGATCGAGCCAGGCGCGATTACCGAAGCAAGTTCAGCGTCCGCTAATGTTGAAACCACGGAGTCGAACCAGCTGGGTAAGGGCGCCACTCCTGCCGCTTCCAGCCAAGGTATTGGTCCTGCCGCCCGCACCTTACTTGAAGAGCAC
>CBFHJC010000043.1:0-13752 GCA_965656045.1 Aequoribacter sp. | reverse complement strand
AAGATAGCGTGTCTACCAATTCCACCACTTCGGCTAAAAAACTACTCTCTACTCAATATCAGATTCAGGCAATGACGGCACATCTTCGGTGCTGCTCATTGCTTCAGGCTCATCCTCTACGATCGGCAAATCCGACACCGACTGACGCATCTGGCTTTGAACCGGTATCTCAATGCCCAGATCGTCTGCTGGTCGCGTGCTTTCGTTGGCGACCATAGCCAATCCGAAGCTGGTCGCAAAGAAAGCGAAGGCTAACCAGGAGGTCGTCTTTGTTAACGCATTTCCACTACCAGAGCTTCCAAGCAAAGTTTGCGAAGCACCGGCACCAAAAGATGCGCCCATGTCTGCTCCCTTGCCTTGCTGAATCATGATCAGTCCAATGATGGCCAGAGCCACAAGAAGATGCACGACTAATATAATTTGTTCCATAACTTCTCGCCTATTCGGCTGTCGCCGCACGTGCGGCTTGAATAATCGTTTTAAACTGGTCGGCATCTAATGATGCACCACCCACTAACGCCCCGTCCACATCCGCTAGCTCAAACAAAGTCTGCGCATTATCGGGCTTAACACTACCGCCGTAGATAATACGCGCCTTTCTCTCGCCAACTCCCATACCTTGGAGCTCTAGTCGGATGAGGCTATGCATTGCCTGCACTTGCTCAGGAGAGGCGACTAAACCTGTCCCAATTGCCCACACCGGCTCGTAGGCAATCACTAATTCTTTACCGAGATCTGCCCCTTTAAGCGCTTTGCGAAGCTGCTGGCATACTCTTTCTTCCGCGGCACCAGTTTCACGCTCGATCTGCGTTTCACCCACGCAGACAATGGGCACAAGGCCGGCCGCCTGCGCGTTCTCGATCTGTAAAGCAACAGACTCGTCTGTTTCAGACCGCAGACTACGCCGTT
This sequence comes from Aequoribacter sp., assembly GCA_965656045.1. Lineage (GTDB taxonomy): Bacteria > Pseudomonadota > Gammaproteobacteria > Pseudomonadales > Halieaceae > Aequoribacter. The sequence continues at coordinate 12,843 of CBFHJC010000043.1, read as the reverse complement.
CTGAATGGCCTATAATAACCCATTTCGCACCCAGATCAGACAGCATATTGGCGCTAATATCACCGGTGTGCGGCACCTCGTGATCCTGACTTACGGACTGCGCACCAACACACTCCCCACCTAGCCGACTCACGCATTCAGCGATCAGCGTAAATGGTGGACATACCGCCCAATCAAGGTCGTCGCACTCAGCAAGACCCATCTGCTCGATCCACTGCCGCGCCTGACTGTGGTTACCCCACATTTTCCAGTTGCCTACTATAAGTGGCCGAGCCATCGTGTCACCTCTAAAGCGCGCGCAAGTCTATCGAAAGCCAACTGTTGATACAAGTCAAACCGCGAGCGCCTGTTCAACTTTTATTGCCAGTCCGGAGCAAAGCTCTTTCACTTTGACGGCATTGCTGCCTTCCACCATTACCCTAACGAGTGGCTCAGTGCCAGACAGCCTAAGAAGTACTCGCCCAGAGTCACCCAGAGCCGACTCCACTTCCGCAACTGCCTGTTGCACGGCTTCATGCCGAGTGACATCGATTCGCTCTGGCATCCTTACATTGATCATGGTCTGTGGCATGCGCTCCATTTCAGAGCACAGCGCGGATAGTGAGTCATTACTTTCAGTCAAAGCCCGCAGTACTTGCAGCGCAGATACGATACCGTCACCGGTATTCGACACATCCGCGCAAATCAGGTGACCCGAAGATTCTCCACCAAGTACCCAGTTTCGCTCGAGCATGGCTTCTTTGACATAGCGATCGCCGACTTGCGCCCTGAAAAACTCGAGGCCGAGGGCTTTTAAGCCCTGCTCCAACCCCAGATTGGACATCAAGGTACCCACTACACCCGCATCATGGCAACCTCTGAGCTGTCTCGACCTAGCCAAGATATAGAGCAACTGATCGCCATCGACTTCTGCGCCTTGTTCATCGACAAAGAGCACCCGATCACCATCACCGTCGAAGGCGATACCCAAATCGGCCTGAGTTTGTCGAACTTGTGACACCAAGGTGCTCATATCAGTCGAACCCACACCGGCATTGATATTGAAGCCGTTGGGCTCTGCACCGATAGTGATTACCGTCGCACCAAGCTCAGTGAACACAGCGGGAGCGACTTGATAAGTTGCTCCGTTGGCGCAATCCACGACGATGGTCAAACCGTCGAGGCTAAATCCACGAGGTACCGAGGACTTACAGTACTCGATATAGCGCCCCGCCGCGTCGTTGATACGCGCCACTTTGCCAAGCGCACTTGAACCCGAGGTGACCAATGGACGATCAATCATCGCCTCGATTCTGAATTCCATCTCATCGCTTAGCTTTGCGCCATCGTGGCCAAAAAACTTGATGCCGTTATCTTGAAAAGGGTTGTGCGATGCGCTGATCACAATTCCTGCGGTTGCGTTCAGCGTTTGCGTCATGACCGAAATCGCAGGTGTCGGCATCGGCCCAAGTAACCTAACATCTACTCCCGCTGCGACCAAGCCCGCTTCTAATGCAGACTCGAACATATATCCCGATACTCGGGTATCTTTTCCAATAACGACGAGGGCACGCTGTTTGGTTGCCTGTTCTGCAAACACTTTGCCAGCGGCCCAGCCCAATTTGAGCATAAAATCAGGCGTAATCGGATCGATACCGACCTCTCCCCGAATACCATCTGTCCCAAAGTAGCGTTTTTTCATTATTCTTCCCTCAGGGCTTTGATCACACTCACGGCATCCATAGTCTCTGCCACATCATGGGTTCTAATCACGTGAACACCTTGCGTTAAAGCCCATGTTGCGAAAGCAATGCCACCAGGTACTCGGTCGTTGACCTCGCGCCCTGTGATCGCGCCAATCATTGATTTGCGAGACACTCCAATTAAAACGGGATGAGACAAAGCAATGAACCGCCTCAGATCTCGCATTAACTGCGTATTATGCGCCAAAGATTTTCCAAACCCAAATCCGGGGTCAATCCACAAGCGGCTTTGAGGAATACCGGCTGCCTGACACACCGCGAGCCGATCTTGCAAAAACTGAACGACCTCATCGGTCACCGAATCATAGCGAGGGCTCTGCTGCATCGACGTTGGCTCGCCCTGCATATGCATCAAACAAATACTTAACTCTGTAGCAGCTGCGGCCTCGACAGCCCCTGGGCGTTGCAGCGCCCTCACATCATTAATGATGTGAGCACCCGCCTTGGCACCCTCGGTCATAACACTTGGAGAGGAGGTATCAATCGATAGGGCGACGTCGAGTTGCTTGCTGACTCGTTCAACCAGAGGAATCACTCTATCGAGCTCCTCTTGCTGGCTTATAGGTACAGCACCGGGACGGGTACTCTCTCCGCCGATGTCGATGATACTGGCGCCATTCGCCACCATTTCAGCGCAACGGTCAAATGCACGATCGAGATTGAGACGAGCGTCAGTAAATAAAGTGCCGCCATCTGAAAATGAGTCAGGCGTGGTATTTACCACGCCCATAACAGCCGGGAAAGATAGGATTCGCCCCTGCACTATCGCGTACGGGGGCATGAGAGGGAAAATCACGACACTCAGTGCTCGCTAGCAGGGCCTCCGATGGGCGAAGCAGAGTCCGCTGCTTTGGACTCCGATCCATTAGACGCCCCGCCACCGCCAGAGGATGAGTCACCCCAATCTTTTGGTTCACGGACTTCTCTACCCGCCATGATGTCGTCGATCTGATCAGAATCGATCGTTTCGTAATGCATCAGCGCATCGGCCATGCTGTGCAACTTATCGACATTCTCTTCCAAAATCTTCTGCGCGGTCGCATAACACTCATCAATAATTGATCGGACCTCTTGATCAATCAGCTTCGCGGTATCACTCGATAAACTCTTCTGGTGTTGACCTGCCGTGCGCCCTAAGAAGACTTCTTCTTCCGCCTCGTCATACATCAACGGACCCAGTTTCTCAGATAAGCCCCACTGAGTGACCATCTTTCGGGCCATCTGTGTCGCTCTCTGGATGTCGTTCGAAGCACCCGTGGTGACACCATCTTTACCGAGCGTCATCTCTTCTGCAATTCGACCACCGAACAAACTACAGATCGAGCTAATAATGAACCTTCTGCTGTGGCTATAACGATCTTCCTCAGGCAAAAACATGGTCACGCCAAGCGCCCTACCGCGAGGGATAATAGACACCTTATAGACTGGGTCATGCTCAGGGACAATTCTGCCCACGATAGCGTGGCCCGCTTCATGGTATGCCGTATTGCGCTTTTCGGCTTCTGACATCACCATTGATTTGCGCTCTGCACCCATCATGATCTTATCTTTCGCCAACTCGAACTGCTGCATACCCACCTTGCGCACTCCAGCACGCGCCGCAAACAAAGCGGCCTCGTTAACCAAGTTGGCAAGGTCGGCACCCGAGAACCCAGGTGTTCCACGCGCGATTTTTGAGGGCTCAACATCTTCACGCAAAGGGACTTTGCGCATGTGCACTTTCAGAATCTGCTCTCGACCGCGAATATCGGGCAGACCAACAACGACTTGTCGATCGAAACGGCCTGGTCGCAGCAGCGCTGGATCTAGAACGTCTGGTCGGTTGGTTGCGGCGATCACAATGACGCCATCATTCACTTCGAAGCCATCCATTTCGACCAGCAGTTGGTTCAGGGTCTGCTCACGCTCATCGTGACCACCGCCCATGCCTGCGCCACGATGACGCCCAACCGCATCGATCTCGTCGATGAAGATGATACAAGGCGCCTGCTTTTTGGCTTGCTCGAACATATCTCGAACCCGCGACGCACCAACACCGACAAACATCTCGACGAAATCAGAACCTGAAATCGAGAAGAAAGGGACTTTAGCTTCTCCGGCGATGGCTTTCGCAAGCAGAGTCTTACCTGTACCCGGCTGACCTGCCATCAAAACACCACGTGGGATTCGTCCGCCTAACTTTTGGAAGCGCGAGGGGTCTCTTAAAAATTCAACCAACTCTTGAACGTCTTCTTTCGCTTCGTCCACACCCGCAACGTCTGCAAAAGTCGTGGTAATTTGATCTTCACCTAACAAGCGCGCCTTACTTTTCCCGAAGCTCATAGGGCCACCGCGGCCACCGCCGCCGCCCTGCATTTGGCGCATAAAAAACATGAAGACAGCAATGATGATAAGAATCGGGAAGCTCGCGACGAGCAGCTGCATCCAGATGCTTTGTTGCTCTGGTTTTTTACCTTCGACGGTAACTTGGTGTTCCAACATGTCGTCCATAAGTCGAGGGTCTTCGATCATGGGTCGCACTGTTTCAAAGCGCGAGCCGTCGAAGCGCTCGGCATTGATGGTGAGACCGTCGACCAGAACACTGCGAACCCGATCGTTTTTGACCTCGGAAATAAAGTCTGAGTAACCCACCTGCTCAGTTGGCTGCTGCATACTGAAGTTATTGAAGATGGACATCAACACGGCGGCAATCACCAGCCACAGCAGCAAGTTCCTGGTTACATTGTTCACGAAGCTACCTCTCTTGCCGCTCGTCTTTTGTTGCGGCGTCTATGTCGGCTCTACGCCGAACCGTTAGGGTTCTGTCTACTACATCACGCTTTATACAGCGAGTATAACTGCTTGGCTCACTTTTGGCAGGACGATGCGTCAAATTGTAGCGTAAACCTGACCTCGGTCACGTTCCGCCTTCCGGCCTCGTTAACGCCTTACCAGTATGATATGGGGGCTCGAAGCAAAAAAATCAACTGGGGTTGAAGCCTTTCGCCACCAGATACACCTCGCGTGAGCGGGGTCTCGATGCTTCCGGCTTGCGGGTCACAACAGACTCATAGTTGGATTTTAGGGTTCGAAACACGTCATCAAAGCCCTCGCCCTGAAACACCTTGGCGATAAAAGTTCCCTTTGGCGCCAGTACTTTGGATGCCATATCGACGGCAAGCTCAACGAGGTACATCGCTCTGGGCTGATCGACTGCGGGCAAGCCACTAAAGTTTGGCGCCATGTCAGACATCACCAGATCCACTGGCTGATCGCCAATACAGGTCAGGAGGTCCTGAAATACCGAATCCTCGGTAAAGTCACCCTGGATAAACTCAACATCTTCAAGCGTATCCATGGCCAGAATATCAGTCGCTATTGTGCGCCCTTTGTGCCCCACAATACGGGATGCCACCTGAGACCAGCCGCCGGGGGCCGAGCCCAAATCAACCACGGTCATGCCGGATCTCAATAATCGATCTCTCTCATTCAGCTCGATTAGCTTATAACAGGCGCGGGATCGATAACCTTCTTTCAGGGCACGCTGAACGTAAGGATCATCTCGATGCTCTTTCATCCACGCTTTACTTGAGGATTTTTTTTTCGCCATGCCCGCCTTCAAATCATTTAATTGCTGTCAAGACCTGTGTATCATCCGCGACCCGTGATCAAAGACTGAACACCATGAAAAACATCGATAAACGACATTACAAAGCTATCGGCCACAAACTCAAGCCGGTTGTTACGATCGCAGGTGCTGGTCTTACCGACAACATCATGGCTGAACTTGATCGCGCACTCAATGATCACGAACTCATCAAGATCAAGTGCAATGGTATTGAACGAGACAGCAAGGCTGAGTTAATTGCTACCGTGTGCTCCGCGCTCAAAGCTGAAGCTGTGCAATCTATCGGTGGAACAGCGCTGTTACTGCGTAAAAGCGCCAAAGCCAACCCGAAACTGTCCAACTTAATAAGACCTTTGTAACTCACCCGCTATGGGTCGTGGCGCACCTGATCGATTTCATACTCGACATCCCCGCTGGGCGCCTTAACGGTGACTACATCACCCTCTTCTTTGCCGATGAGTGCGCGTGCAATTGGAGAGCTGATCGAGATGCGATTCCTCTTTATATCAGCTTCATCATCGCCCACGATTCGGTAGGTGACCGCCTGATCGTTGTCTAAGTTGATCAAATCGACTGTGGTACCAAAAATCACTTTGCCCGTGTGGGGGATCGTGGTGACGTCGATCACCTGCGCATAAGAGAGCTTTGACTCGATCTCCATGATGCGCCCTTCCGTGAAACTCTGCTGCTCTCGCGCTGCGTGATACTCGGCATTCTCTTTCAAATCACCGTGCTCTCGAGCATCCGCAATCGCCTGAATAATGCGCGGCCGATCTTGCTTGCGCAAGCGCTCTAGCTCTTCTCTGAGAGCAAGCTCACCCGCCTTGGTCATTGGTACTTTATTCATGCTCGCAAGCCTCCATGTAAGTCTTGCAGACGGCGTACCTGCTTGTCGTCTTCTTGCATCAACGTCATACAGACCGCCTCAGCACCTGCTAAGGTAGTGGTATAAAAAACCCGATGAGCCTCTGCACTGGCTCGTATCGGCGCTGAATCTAGGATAGCACGACGGCCCTCGGTGGTATTAATAATCAAACTCGCCCGATCATTCTTAATAAAATCGACAATATGTGGCCTGCCCTCACTCACCTTGTTGACGCGTTCGACGGTTAGGCCGGCTTGCTCAAGCGCAGTAGCTGTGCCGCCTGTCGCTGCGATAGTGTAACCAATGCTCGCTAAACTTTTTGCAACTTTGACAACACCTGGCTTATCGACGTCGCGAACACTGATAAGCACTGTGCCCTCTCTGGGCGCATTCCCGCCAGAGGCAAGCTGAGCTTTAGCGAACGCGTCTGGGAAGGTCGCGCCAGTGCCCATCACTTCTCCGGTAGACTTCATTTCTGGTCCCAAAATCGGATCGACGCCAGGGAACTTATTAAAGGGCAAAACCGCCTCTTTCACCGAGAAATAGTTAGGAATAATTTCTTCTGTAAAGCCTTGTGATTCAAGACTCTGGCCTGCCATACAGCGAGCGGCAATCTTAGCCAAAGACACGCCAATACATTTCGACACAAAAGGCACAGTTCGTGAGGCGCGGGGATTCACTTCGATGACATAAATCTGATCATCTTGCCACGCGAGTTGCACGTTCATCAGGCCACAAACGCCGAGCTCAAGCGCCATACGCTTAACCTGCTCGCGCATTTCATTTTGCACATCCATACTCAAGTTGTAGGGCGGTAACGCGCAGGCAGAATCACCCGAGTGAACACCGGCTTGCTCGATATGCTGCATGATCGCGCCAATGACGACAGTTTTACCGTCGCTTACTGCGTCGATGTCTACCTCGATAGCAGCACTTAAGAAGCTATCTAGCAACACCGGTGAATCAGCCGACACCAAAACGGCCGTTTTCATGTAACGCAGAAGATCTTCCTCGCGAAACACTATTTCCATGGCTCGACCGCCCAGCACATAAGAAGGACGCACAACCAAGGGATAACCAATGGTTGCCGCGGCAGCCAGTGCCGCATCGACCGATCTAACCGTGGTGTTGGCCGGTTGACGCAATCCCAGCTTCTGAATCATATGCTGGAAGCGCTCTCTATCTTCAGCACGATCAATCGCATCAGGGCTGGTGCCAATAATAGGAACGCCTTTCGCTTCGAGCGCTCGTGCCAGCTTGAGCGGCGTTTGCCCGCCAAACTGCACAATCACACCCACCGGCTTTTCTAAATCAATAATTTCGAGCACATCTTCAATCGTCACAGGCTCAAAAAACAGACGATCAGAGGTATCGTAATCGGTTGAGACGGTCTCAGGATTACAGTTCACCATGATGGCCTCGTAGCCATCTTCGCGCATCGCGAGAGCTGCATGCACGCAACAGTAGTCAAACTCGATACCCTGTCCAATCCGGTTGGGACCACCGCCCAACACAACAATTTTCTTGCGGTCCGTCGGCCGCGCCTCGCACTCTTCCTCGTAGGTAGAGTAAAGATACGCAGTCTCAGACGCGAATTCAGCCGCACAGGTATCAACGCGCTTATAAACCGGCCGAATACCCAAACCCTGGCGATAATCACGGACAATGGACTCTTCTTTATTCAAAAGCACCGCGAGGCGTTTGTCAGCAAAACCTTTCCGCTTGAGACGCCACATTAAGCGGTGGTCTATGTCTTCTAGCTCGGTATTCTTGAGCGAATCTTCGGTTTTAATAAGATCTTCGATTTGAACCAAAAACCAAGGATCAACGCCCGAGAGCTGATACACCTCATCCACACTTAAGCCCGCTCGAAACGCATCACCCAAGAACCACAACCGATCTGGACCGGGATTGGTCAATTCATTAATCAACTCGTCGCGCTGATCAATGTTCATGACATCGATCTGATGCTCGAAACCCGCCGAATCGACCTCGAGGCCACGCATCGCTTTCTGCAAAGACTCTTGAAAAGTCCGCCCAATCGCCATGACCTCTCCCACTGACTTCATCTGAGTGGTCAGCCGGGGGTTTGCAGTATCAAATTTTTCGAAGGCAAAGCGGGGTATTTTAGTCACGACATAATCGATCGCGGGCTCGAATGAGGCAGGCGTGGCTCCACCCGTGATATCGTTCTTAAGTTCATCGAGCGTATAGCCAACAGCAAGCTTTGCAGCCACTTTCGCAATAGGAAAGCCCGTCGCCTTAGAGGCTAGCGCAGAAGATCGAGAGACTCGAGGGTTCATCTCGATCACCACAAAGCGCCCGGTTCTGGGATCTTGCCCAAACTGGACGTTGGATCCACCTGTCTCAACGCCAATCTCACGCAGCACTGCAAGCGACGCATCGCGCATAATCTGCAGTTCTTTATCGGTCAAAGTCTGTGCCGGCGCTACGGTAATACTGTCACCGGTGTGCACGCCCATGGCGTCAAAGTTTTCAATTGAACAGACGATGATACAGTTGTCGTTCTTGTCTCTGACAACTTCCATCTCAAACTCTTTCCAACCAATCAAGCTCTCGTCAATTAACAACTCGTTGGTTGGAGATAAATCGAAGCCACGGATACAGATCTCTTCGAACTCTTCACGATTATAAGCAATACCGCCGCCTGAACCGCCCATGGTAAAGGAGGGGCGGATGATACATGGCAAGCCGATATCGTCTAATACTTCAAAAGCTTCACTCAGGGAGTGCGCCGTTAAAGCGCGCGGTGTTTCTAGGCCGATCCGCTTCATCGCATCATCGAATAGCTGTCGATCTTCGGCTTTATCAATGGCTTCTTTGGTCGCGCCGATCATCTCGACACCGTACTTCGCAAGAATGCCGTGCTTATCAAGATCCAATGCACAGTTAAGTGCCGTTTGCCCACCCATAGTGGGCAACAAGGCATCAGGCTGTTCGACCTCAATAATGCGAGCTACCGTTTCCCATTCGATGGGTTCAATATAGGTGGCATCTGCCATTGAGGGATCAGTCATTATGGTCGCTGGATTAGAGTTGACCAAAATAACTCGGTAACCCTCTTCGCGCAGCGCTTTACAGGCTTGCGCCCCCGAGTAATCGAACTCGCAGGCTTGTCCGATCACGATCGGTCCCGCGCCTAGAATTAAAATACTCTTGATATCGGTACGTTTTGGCATGTCGGTTTAGTCTTCCTTGCGCGCCGTCATAAGCTCAATAAAATGATCGAAAAGGTGGGCTGCATCATGCGGGCCTGGACTCGCTTCTGGATGCCCCTGAAAACTGAAAGCAGGTTTATCTTTGCGCTGTATCCCTTGCACAGATCCGTCGAATAGCGACACATGAGTGACTTCCAAGCAGTCGGGCATATGGCTATCATCAATTGCGAATCCATGATTCTGGCTGGTAATCATGACGCGCTGACTGCGCAAATCTTGAACCGGATGGTTCGCTCCATGATGACCGAATTTCATCTTTAAAGTTGAGGCGCCGCTGGCTAAGCCCAGCAGCTGATGTCCCAAACAAATACCAAAGACTGGGATATCGGTGGTTAAAATCTGTTGAATAGCGCTGATGGCATAGGTGCAGGGCTCTGGATCCCCCGGACCGTTCGACAAAAACACACCATCGGGTTGCAGCGCTAAAACGTCATCGGCAGAGGTTGTTGCCGGCACAACCGTCAAACGACAACCACGGTCTACGAGCATTCGCAAGATATTGCGCTTAGCGCCAAAATCATAGGCAACCACATGAAACTGCTCATGTGCTTCGGACAACTCACTGAAACCTTGATTCCAGACCCAGCTCCCCGAACGCCACTCAAACGGAGCATCTGTGGTTACGTGCTGCGCCAAATCCATTCCTTTCAAACCTTTGAACGCTTTCGCTTGCGCTATCGCAGCCGCCTCATCGATATCGTCACCCGCCATGATGCAGCCTGATAAGGCCCCTTGCTGGCGCAGAACCTGGGTCAGCGCGCGCGTATCGATCTCTGCGATGCCCAGAATATTATGGCGTTTGAGGTAGTGAGATAGATCTTCCTCTGACCGATAATTAGAAGCGATCAATGGCAAATCCCGGATAATCAAACCCTGAGCCCACACTGATGACGACTCTTCATCCTCAGAATTACAACCGGTATTACCGATGTGCGGGTAGGTCAGCGTCACGATCTGTTTGGCGTAGGAAGGGTCAGTTAGGATTTCTTGATATCCTGACATCGCGGTATTGAAAACCACTTCGCCAACGACAGACCCCATCGCTCCAATCGCTTCCCCTCGAAACACACGTCCATTTTCAAGGGCGAGTATGGCTGGCGTGAACAAGAACACCTCCTGAAATTAAAGCGAAATTCATAAGTAGCGGGCTCAAAAAAAGCGAGATTGGTTAGCCCAGATCTCGCTTTAATTGACCATTGAATACCAAACTGCTGGCAGCTCTAGGAAATTCAATGTGGTTAAATTTTAGCTCGTACATTTAATCGCGCATGATAGAGTAGACGCCCTAAATACACAAGGAGAAGATTGTGCAGAGAACAATTACGGCGATTACTGGCGCGGCCAGTGGCATTGGTCAAGCGCTGGCCGAGATGGCTCTGCACCGCGGGCATTTGCTGGCCTTGAGCGACCTCAATCTTGAAGCCTTGGAGCACTGGCGCGACCAGAAGGGCCTATCCAAGGAACAATGCCTAGTCCACCGAGTCGACGTGAGCAGTCTCTCTGAAGTACAGCAGTGGCGCGATGATATCGATACCTCCTTTGGCGGTGTCGATATCATTATTAATAACGCCGGCATTGCTCTTATTGCCAACGCAGATGTTCAATCGAATGAGGCTATTGCTCGCGTCATGGATGTCAACTTTTGGGGTGTCGTTAACGGCTCAATGGCATTTTTACCCTTATTGCGTAGATCAACTGACCCTCACTTGGTGAATATTTCTTCCATCTTTGGTCTGATCAGCGTGCCCTCACAGTCTGCTTACAACGCCTCAAAATTCGCAGTCAGAGGCTACACTGAGGCACTGCGACAAGAGTTAGCCGCAGAGGCTATTCACGTCTGTTGCGTCCACCCTGGTGGCATCAAGACTAATATTGCCCGCAGTGCAACGATCTTAAATTCCGACACAAACTCCGAGCAGGCGGCAGCAGATTTTGATACCATGGCCCCCTCGACACCCGCTCAAGCAGCTACCACTATTTTTCGTGCGATCGACCAACGAGCGCCCCGCTGTCTTATAGGCCGCGATGCGCAGTGGGTCAGTTTAATAGCAAGACTATTCCCGGTAAGCTACCCACGCTGGCTTTCATGGTTTCAAAAATAGGCCCCGAGTTTTATGAGCTCCAACACGTTCCCCACCAAACACTTCGCTCTTCTCATAGCGAGTTTGGTCGCGATTGGAATGGGTCAATCCATGACCTTTGCGATTCTCGCACCGCTCGGTCGACAAGTCGAAATGAGCGAGCTCGCAATTACAACCCTGATCGCCTGCTCGTCTTTGACCTTTGGTTTTGCCTCTCCTTACTGGGGCCGGTTGAGTGATCGTATCGGCCGACGACCGGTAATATTGATTGGTTTGGTCGGTTACTGTTTCGGCACTACGGCATTCGCAAGTATTTTTATACTCGGTATCAACGGCACCTTATCCGGTGCCGGCTTGTTCGCATCGCTGCTCGTAGCTCGCTGCTTACACGCAGCGATTATGTCGGCCACCGGGCCCAGCACCACCGCATATGCTGCCGACCATACAACACCAGAGAAACGCACTAAGACGATGGCAAAACTCGGTACCGCCACGAGTATGGGAATGATCCTCGGCCCAGCATTTGCCGGCGCGACCGCCACCTTTGGTTTGATGGCGCCCCTCTACGCTGCTGCTATTTTAGCGCTGGTTATGGCTGTTTTAGTGTGGAAAATCATTCCTCCAACACCACCAGCCGACCGACAACCTCGTCACAATGCTCTTAAACTACGCTACTCAGACTCGCGTATTTGGCCTTTCGTCATTATTGCGATTGGCACCTTCATGGGCTTTGCTGGGGTTCAACAAACTCTGGGGTTTTTCCTGCAGGATCAGCTCGAACTCAGTGGCGTCCGAACCGCCCAGCTCACAGGTATTGCCATGCTAACTTCGGCAAGCTTTACCTTTGTGATTCAAACAACGGTAATGCAATGGGTCAACCTCCAGCCGGGCCAGTTTATAAAGATCGGCTTAGGACTCATCAGTGCTGGCGCACTGGTTATTGCCTCGAGTAACAACTTTGTTCTGATTGCGCTGGGCATGGGTGTGATGGGCATGGGCGTGGGGTGTACCATGCCTTCGATTATTTCTGCGACATCACTTGCAGTCGCACCGCATGAACAGGGCGCCGCTGCCGGTATGATTGCTGGCTGCCCAGCGATTGGATTTGGAATAGGCCCCGTAGGCGCAGGATATCTCTACCAAATCGACCCTCACTACCCCCACCTTGCCTCTGCACTGTTCGTGGGACTCATGCTTGTGACACTTTTGATCTCTCGGAGACTCTAGGGCGCAAGTCGCGATAGCGCGCTGCGAATCGCTTCAGGAATTGGGCATGACGCCTGGCTTTCACGTTTGACAAATACATGGG
>CBFHJC010000042.1:0-13761 GCA_965656045.1 Aequoribacter sp. | reverse complement strand
GCGCCTGGTTGCCCATGCACAACGAACACCCGGGCATCTCCATTCGCGCGCCAGCACGACCGAAAATGTTGTAGTACCCTTCTTCCATGAGCTGATGCTCATCCATTTTGGTTGGAGGTGCTAGCCAAAGGCGAGTTGCCATGGCGCCCTTGTGAGCCTCGAGTAACTTGCCAGCCGCTCTAAAGTGACCAATGTTCGTCATACAGCTGCCAATGAAGACTTCGTTGACTGCGTCTCCAGCGACTTCGGATAACAAACGTGCATCATCGGGATCATTCGGGGCACAGACGATAGGTTCTTTGATGTCGTCTAGGTTGATCTCGATGATCGCAGCGTATTCGGCGTCTGCATCTGCGCGCATCAGAGAAGGATTGGCGAGCCAGTCTTCCATTGCTCTTGCGCGGCGTTCAAGTGTGCGCGCATCGCCGTAGCCGTCAGCGATCATCGATCGCAGCAATACGATATTGGACTGCAGATATTCGGCCACTGATTCTTCTGATAGGTCGATGGTGCAGCCTCCAGCAGAGCGTTCCGCAGACGCATCTGATAGCTCGAAAGCTTGTTCAACAGTGAGGTGTTTAAGACCTTCAATCTCAAGTATCCGACCAGAAAAAATGTTCTTCTTGCCTTTTTTATCGACTGTGAGAAGACCTTCCTGGATCGCGTAGTAGGGGATTGCGTGCACTAGATCGCGCAGGGTAATACCGGGTTGCATCTTCCCACTAAAGCGAACCAATACCGATTCAGGCATGTCGAGCGGCATCACACCTGTGGCTGCGGCAAAGGCGACCAAACCCGATCCTGCAGGAAATGAAATACCCATCGGGAAGCGTGTGTGTGAATCCCCACCGGTGCCGACGGTGTCAGGTAGCAGCATCCGATTGAGCCATGAGTGAATAATACCGTCACCTGGGCGGAGCGATACACCACCTCGAGTCATAATGAAGTCGGGCAGGGTGTGTTGGGTATCGATATCAACTGGCTTTGGATACGCCGCAGTATGGCAGAAGCTCTGCATCGTCAGATCAGCCGAAAAGCCGAGGCAGGCCAGATCTTTCAGTTCATCCCGCGTCATCGGACCGGTGGTATCTTGCGAGCCGACTGTGGTCATGCGTGGCTCACAGTAGGTGCCGGGTCGAATGCCATCAGTGCCACAGGCACGCCCCACCATCTTTTGTGCCAGAGTGAATCCTTTGTTGGAGTTCGCGGGCTGATCAGGCACTCGGAATAGGTCGGTTACTGGCAGTCCCAGTGATTCTCGAGCCTTTGTGGTTAACCCGCGTCCGATGATCAGATTGATGCGTCCGCCTGCTCTCACCTCATCAAGTAGTACTTGAGATTTTAGCTCGAAAGTACTGATTTTATTGCCATTTTCATATAATATTTTACCTTCGTATGGGCGGATATCAATCACATCGCCCATGTGAAGATCATCGACTGGTGCTTCAAACACAAGGGCGCCGGCATCTTCCATCGTGTTGTAGAAAATAGGTGCAATTTTTCCACCGATACAAACACCACCGGCGCGCTTATTAGGTACGCCCTCGATATCATCGCCAAAGAACCACAGCACGCTATTGGTTGCCGACTTTCGAGACGACCCCGTGCCAACGACATCGCCCACAAAAGCGACGGGTAGTCCTTTAGCCTTGATGTCTGCAATTTGCTGCATGGGTCCAACTTCACCATGTTGCTCTGGAGTGAGACCCTCTCGAGTCATTTTGTACATGGCGCGTGCATGCAGAGGAATATCGGGTCGTGACCACGCATCGGGCGCAGGTGATAAGTCATCAGTATTGGTTTCACCCGTGACTTTAAAGACGCTCATTTTGATCGAGCTTGGGACATCAGGACGAGATGTAAACCATTCCCCTGCGGCCCATGATTGCATCACGGACTCTGCGTGGACATTGCCTGATCGGGCCAACTCTTCGACGTCATGAAAGGCATCGAACACGAGCAGGGTGTGCTTGAGTTCTTTTGCAGCCAGCTCTGCTAAATCAGGGCTTTGCAGCAATTCGACCAGCGCTTCAATGTTGTAACCGCCATGCATATTACCCAAAAGTGAGACAGCTGTGGCCTGATCGATGAGCGGCGAATGGTCGTCACCCTTCACAATGGCGCTCAAAAAGGCTGCTTTCACGTAAGCGGCTTCATCGACACCTGGTGGTACGCGATGGCTGATTAGATCTAATAGAAAGGCTTCTTCACCTGCAGGCGGGGCCTTCAGTAGCTCTACCAGTGCTGCTACCTGCTCAGCATCAAGTGGCTTGGGTGGGATTTTTTCAGCGGCGCGTTCTGCAACATGGGCGCGATAGGCTTCTAGCACGTGCATCTCCTTGGTGATGGTCGGGTCGGCAAAAACAAAGCTCAGTATACCGTATGGGTTTGCTCGGTGGAATGAAGTCGCAATAATAGGGATCATTCATTGGATCGATGGCAGCCCCTGCTGGCTCAGATTTAAAGTTGGCAAATACGGCAGCTTTCCCTAGTATTGCGGTTTTGCCGGAACTTCATCGCGATGCCTTCTTTGGATCAACCCGTTAAGACACCCTGCATCGGCGTTTGCTCTACCGGTATTGGTGATTTGGTTTGTCGCGGTTGCAAACGATTTGTGCACGAGGTGGTGGATTGGAACGGTTATCGAACGGAGCAAAAGCGCATCGTAGATCGGCGACTGAGTCGATTTTTAGCGCAATGCATGGGCAACTACTTCGAAGTGGTCGATGAGAACCTATTGCGTCAGCAGTTAGCGTTACAGCTCATTCGCTATGATGATTCGCACGAACCCCTCTGCTGGGTTTTTGCCCTGTTAAAAGCAGGGGCAGGGCAGATTAAAAACACACAAGCATTTGGATTTGAGGTCAGGTCAGATTACAAATCTAGCGCCTTGAAAGTCTTGCGAGATACCGTTGACGACGAGTATTTCCAACTTTCGAAAGCCCACTATGAGCGCTATTTCTTAGGGGGAATGTCTAGTGAGCGTTAACACTCAGGTCGATCTGACGCCCATTCATACTTTTCTGCGGGTCGCGACACCCGATGCATGGGTACAGCGTGCTCTTCAAGAGCAAGAAATACTCCTCATTGACCACGCAAACTGCGAAAAAAAGGCAGCGTCGACCGCACTTAACCTTATGTACCGTTACGTTGAAGTCCCCCAATTGTTGCAGAAGTTGTCGCGACTTGCTCGAGAGGAATTGCGGCACTTTGAGCAAGTTCACGCACTGATGATAAAGCGCGGGATCAAGTATCCCCAGCTCACCGCATCGCGCTATGCTGGTGAGCTTCGCGATCGAGTATCGAAACACGAGCCAGACAGGCTAATAGACACCCTCATTGTCGGCGCAGTTATCGAAGCGCGCAGCTGTGAGCGTTTTAGCGCGTTAGCACCCCATCTCGATAGTGAGCTTGCGGCGTTCTACCTGTCTTTACTGAAGTCAGAGGCGAGGCACTTTTTAGATTATTTAACCCTCGCGGAAACGATTTCTGATGTGTCAGCGGTGCGCCAAAGATGTGACTTTTTTCTTGAACTAGAGGCCGATCTCGTCACTCGGCCTGACCCAGAGTTCCGGTTTCATTCTGGCGTACCTGTTTAGCTCACTGTTGCCAGAGTCTGAAAGATCAGTCCATTTGAACCGCTACGGCAGACCCAAGGCGGCGTATCGGTAGACCAGTCACCGAGCACTATTCTTTCGCGCATGTCGCCCAGTGGGTGACGCGCTGGCCGGTGAGTGTGCCCGTGGATAATCACACTCACTTGATGCTCTGTCATGAGCGCGTCCACAGCGTCGGTGTTGACGTCCATAATCGCTTCGGCCTTGGTTGCACCCGCCTGCTGACTGAGTTCCCGGAGATGTTGGGCGGTAAGACGGCGCTGAGCCAATGGTTGGCTCAGAAACTGCGACTGCCAGTCGGACGATCGGACTTGGGATTTGAAGGCTTGGTAAGATACGTCGTCGGTACAGAGGCCATCTCCATGGGTCAACAAGACTCGTTGTCCCATCACCTCAATAATGGTGGGGTCGGGCAACAGGGTGGCCGGGATTTGGCTTAGAAAGTCTTGGCCGAGTAAGAAGTCACGATTGCCCACCATAAGGAACAGCTCAATACCGCGCTCGGGCAATGTGGCGAGTGTGCGTTTGAGTTCTTCTACAAATACCGAGTCGTCATCGTCGCCTATCCATGCATCCACCAGATCGCCCAAAATAAAAAGCTGGTCGATGTCGTGGGTATGCTGGTCGATAACGCGCTGAAATAGCGCAAATAACTCTGGAGCGGCAGCACTCAGATGAAGATCCGAGATAAACAGCCGCTCCGTCATGGCTCAGTCGATCTCAGTAATTGACTCAATGATGACGGTATCAACCGGTACATCCTGGTGGCCGTTACGAGAAGTCGTGGGTACAGCGCGGATTTTATCGAGGACTTCGGTGCCGTCGATCACTTTACCGAATACAGCGTAACCCCAGCCCTGCATGTTTTTACCGCTGTGATTCAAAAACTCGTTGTTGCTCACATTAATAAAAAACTGAGATGTGGCGGAATGTGGCTCCATGGTGCGAGCCATTGCCAGCGTCCCGAATTCGTTGCGCAGACCGTTGTCCGCCTCGTTTTCGATGGCCGCCTTAGTGGGTCTCTGTTGCATGCTGGTATCAAACCCGCCGCCTTGGATCATAAAGTTATCGATAACACGATGAAAAATGGTGCCATCGTAGAGCCCTTCACGGACGTATTCTAAAAAGTTAGCAACGGTTATCGGAGCTTTGTCGGCGTTGAGTTCAACGGTGATGTCGCCGAATGTGGTGGAAATCTTGATCATATGAAACTCAGTTTTGTGGTTGAGTAGTAAGGTGGCGGAATCATACGGGCTTTTGCCTCTCTCGACAAAAAAACTCGCGGCTGACTTTCACGACATAATGCCTATCTGTCGCGGCAGTCGGGCGCTATAATATCAGCTTTCCCAATGAACAGGAATTTTTCGTGTCTGAGTCGGAGCGACCCAATCATTTTTTAGAAAACTTAGTGGCAGCGGATCTTAACGAGGGTCGGATTGCTGACGTGGTGACTCGATTCCCGCCAGAACCGAACGGGTTTCTGCATATTGGACACGCGAAATCCATTTGCCTTAACTTTGGCTTAGCAGAGCGCTTTGGCGGTCGCTGCCATTTGCGTTTCGACGATACCAACCCTGAAAAAGAGAGTGACGAGTACATTCAGGCGATCCAAGAGGATATCCGCTGGCTTGGATTTCAGTGGTCCGGAGACGTACGTTTTGCGTCTAGCTATTTCGATACGCTCTATGACTGGGCCTGTGTGCTCATTAAGGAAGGCCTAGCCTATGTCTGTGATCTTAGCGCCGATGAAGCCAGAGCTTACCGGGGCACGTTAACCGAGCCTGGTCAGAATAGCCCCTATCGGGATCGAGATGTCGATACCAATTTGCGACTTTTTTCTGAAATGAAAGAAGGACTTTTCGACGACGGCAGTCGCGTGTTGCGGGCTAAAATTGATATGGCGAGCCCCAATATGAACCTGCGGGATCCGATCTTGTACCGAATTCGGCGCGTCACTCATCATCAAACGGGTGACGCCTGGTTGATTTACCCTACCTACGATTTTGCTCATGGGCAAGGAGATGCCATTGAGGGTGTCACACACTCTTTGTGTTCCCTTGAATTTGAAGATCATCGTCCGCTCTACGACTGGTTTATCCGTCATTTACCGACCGGGCATGTGCCTCATCAATACGAGTTCGGTCGTCTCAATTTGAACTTTACCGTGACCAGTAAGCGGAAATTAAAGCTCTTGGTGGACGAGGGGATTGTGACCGGTTGGGATGACCCTCGGATGCCGACTATCGCGGGCATGCGCCGTCGCGGTTACTCCGCTCAGGCCATTAGGACCTTTTGCGATAGAATCGGGGTAACCCGCAGTGACGGGGTGGTCGATGTCGCGATGCTCGAGCACGCGGTGCGTGATGATTTGAATACGCGTGCACCCAGGGCAATGGCGGTACTTAATCCTCTGACAGTCACACTGACCAATCTCGATGCGGATCATCACGAGGTCATTAGTGCGGCTAATCATCCCCAAGACGACAGTTTGGGTACAAGAGACCTGATCTTTACCCAGCAAATTGTGATCGATGCAGACGATTTTCTGGAATCGGCGAATAAGAAATTCAAACGATTGGTGTTGGGTAAGCGAGTTCGTTTGCGCAATGCCTATGTGATCGAGGCTCATGATGTCATTAAGAATGATACGGGGCAGGTGATTGAAGTATTGGCGACCATTGTAGAAAACACCATTGGGGCAGATCCCGATGATGGTGTTAAACCCAAGGGTGTCATTCAGTGGGTTTCCAAGACGGCAGGGCAGCGGGCAAAGGTCCGGCTCTATGATCGTTTGTTCACTCAAGCTGAACCTGAGGCTGATGGCGACTTTTTGGCGGTGGTGAATCCAAACTCTCTGATTGAGGTGGCGTCTGCATATATTGAGCCGAGTCTCGTGTCAGCTGAACCAGAGGCCGTCTTTCAGTTTGAGCGCGAAGGTTACTTTGTGGCAGATCGATTCGATCACAGTCAGCTCAATCCAGTATTCAATCGTACCATTGGTTTACGCGACACTTGGCAGGATGGCGCCGAATGACGCTTGATATAAAACTCTACAATACCGGTGCACGCAAGAAAGAACGGTTTGAACCTCGCGACCCGAATCATGTGACAGTGTATGTCTGCGGACCAACCGTCTATAACTTGGCGCACATCGGCAATGCGCGCCCGGTTGTGGTATTCGATGTTTTGTACCGATTGTTGATGAGTCAGTATCCAAAAGTGACGTATGCCCGCAACATCACAGATATCGACGACAAAATTATTGCTGCAGCGGCTGAGCGATCGAACTCGATCGAATCAGTGACACAAGAGTTCACCCAAAAATTTCAGGAAGACGTCGCTGCTCTGGGTACTCTAAAGCCAACGCTTGAACCCAGAGCGACTCAAAATTTGGCCCCAATGATAGCGATGGTTGAAGCATTAATCGCCAAGGGACATGCCTACGAATCGCAGCATCATGTGCTATTTGATGTCACGAGTATGGCCGACTATGGTCGTCTCTCTGGCCGCAATTTAGAGGATATGCTGGCCGGCGCCAGAGTGGATGTGGCCGACTACAAACAGCATCCGGGCGATTTTGTGCTCTGGAAACCCGCCGCCAATAATGAACCAGGCTGGGACAGTCCTTGGGGTCGAGGTAGGCCAGGCTGGCACTTAGAATGTTCGGCGATGATTCATGAGCACCTCGGTCTCGAGATCGATATTCATGGCGGTGGCAGAGATCTCATTTTTCCGCATCATGAGAATGAAATCGCTCAGAGTTGCTGCGCTTACGGTGGTGGCTTCGTGCGGTATTGGATGCACAATGCCTATATCGACATTGATGGCGAGAAAATGTCTAAGTCCTTGGGCAACTTCAAAACGATTCGAGAGTTACTGTCGCTCTATCGGGGCGAAGTGTTGCGCCTAGCGTTGCTCAGCGCCCATTATCGATCGGCACTTAATTTCTCTAAAGAGTTGCTTGATCAATCCGAAAATATTTTGAATGGGCTCTACAATGCGCTCAGAAAAGTCGAAGGCGTGGTGGCGATCGAGCCCGAATTAGAGCAACTCAAGAGCGAAGCTTGGTATGCGGCGCTTTGCGACGATTTGAATACACCGCTGGCGATTAGTGAATTACACCAGTTAGTGGGTGAGCTCAATAAAACCGCTGAAGCGGATCAACCGCACATGAAGGGTCGCGTTCTGGCATGCGCCTCGCTGCTGGGTATTTTGCAGATCGCACCAACAGAGTGGTTGACCGCGACACACGGCGATCATGAAGGCATGAGTAACTCAGAGATTGACCGACTTGTTGCACAGCGAACCGATGCTAAGAATGCGAGAGATTTCGCCACTGCAGACGCTTTGCGAGCCACCCTAACCGAGGCCGGCATCGTACTCGAAGACTCACCAGAGGGGACGATTTGGCGTCGAGCTTAGTGGCTCGATCAGAGCTACGGAAGCAATTGCGCACCTATTGACGTTAGCAGTTCTTGGTGGTGTTCGAACAGATCCAGACACATATACGCGCCATCATCGACATTAGCGGTCTCTAGTGGTGTTCGAACAGAGCCAGACACATATACGCGCCATCATTGACGTGAGCGGTGTTTAGTGGTGTTTGAGCAAAGCCCTAGCTGAGGCTTTTTTCGCCCGACATCACCGTCTGCTGTATCAGAGTGTTAATCGTCATTGGACCAACCCCGCCTGGTACGGGTGTGTAGGCCGCTACCCGATCCAATAGTGGCGCAAGTTCAATATCGCCTATACCGCCTGGGTGATAGCCTGCGTCGATCACGACGGCGTTGTCTTTGATCCACGAGGCCTTAATGAACTCGGGTTTTCCAACAGCGCCCACTAGAATGTCGGCTTGCTTGATCAGCGCCTCTAAGTTTTGGGTGCGAGAGTGACAAATCGTTACCGTCGCATCTTTTCCAAGTAGCATCATTGCCATTGGTTTACCGAGGATCGCTGATCGACCGACCACGACCGCGTGCTTCCCCGAGATTGGAATGTCGTAAGCATCAAGGAGTCGCATGATGCCTTGTGGTGTGGCACAGCCGTAGGCGCTCTCTCCCATGGCCATTCGACCAAAGCCCAAGCAGGTGACGCCATCGACATCTTTCTCGAGGGCAATCCGATCAAAACACGCTCGCTCGTCGATCTGAGAGGGTGTTGGGTGTTGGAGCAAGATGCCGTGCACTTCTGGATTCTGATTGAGAGTGTCAATTTGAGCCAAGAGTTGCTCGGTCGTGGTTTCGGTGCCGAGCTCGATCGCTACCGACTCCATGCCAATTCTGCGACACGCGTTCCCTTTCATTTTAACGTAGGTTGCAGATGCCGGATCCGTACCAACCAGAATCGTTGCGAGTATTGGTGTCTTGCCGGTTCGCTGTTTGATGAGAGCGACTCGCTGACTCAGTTCGCTCTCAGTCTTTGCGGCAATGGCTTTGCCGTCTAATACAATCGCAGACATGCTGTACTCCTACAAAAGCGGCTATTGTCGCATGAGCCGAAACGAAGGTAAAAGTCTAATCAAAGCGTTGACGGCTTAGTGTTCAGTGCGTATTATTCGCGACCTGAAAAGCCGTAGGTCAGCTTGCTGCTTTCAGCCGTCGGGGTATAGCGCAGTCTGGTAGCGCGCCTGCTTTGGGAGCAGGATGTCGGGAGTTCGAATCTCTCTACCCCGACCACTTTTCCACAGCATTTGGTTTCGATGGTGGCCGTAGCTCATCAGGCAGAGCGCCGGATTGTGACTCCGGAGGTGGTGGGTTCAAGACCCATCGGCCACCCCATTCTTTTTCCACGATCACCTACACTAGCAAACCTTCCTCAATGGGTCGTCCTGAATGCGGATCATCCTCGTACTCATGATATGTCCAGTTGTCTTTGGCTGGTCAGAAAGGTTTTGCAAGCTTTAGAAACCGAGTATACTGCGCGCCCCGCAGTGCATAGCACTGCATATTTCGCGCCCATAGCTCAGCTGGATAGAGCAACGGCCTTCTAAGCCGTGGGTCCCAGGTTCGAATCCTGGTGGGCGCGCCAAATTGCCTTTAACATCCGCTTGTGCTTCACTGCAGACGTCATCAAACGAGATAATATTATGCCTCCAATGACCCTGCTTGGCTGGTTCCACACCATCTTCGGTGTGGTGGCTATTGGCGCTGCTGTTTACAGTCTGTGGTGCTACAAAGTGATCTCATCAACGACCTTCTCGGGTAAGCTGTATTTGCTGGTAACGGTATTTGTAGCGGGCTCCGCACTGGCAATTTATAACCAGGGTGGATTCGGGATTGCCCACGTACTTGCAGTGCTCACACTACTTGCGGTTGCATTCGGTTATTTGGTCGAACGTACTCGCTTATTTAGAGGCTGGTCTGATTACCTGCAGGCACTGGGCTACAGCGCGACGCTACTCTTTCACATGATTCCCGCTATTACCGATTTTTTGCGCCGATTACCGGTAGGGGATCCATTTGTGGATTCATTCACCGACCCCCTGTTGCAAGGGTTCCACGTCGCCTTTTTGGTATTGTTCATTATCGGGTACGGCGCGCAGGTTGTTTGGTTGCGCAAGCGCGACGTACTGGCATAACGGCGCGCGTTTGTAGGAGCGGTTGTAAGGGCACGCAGTGCCTATTGAAAATTTGCCAATCGTAAAATAAGACCCACAAGGAGTGAGTATGTCAGGAATTATGGGACGCACTGTCGCGATTCTTTTCGTGTGTTTTACCGCTATGGGATTCAGGGCAGTTGCGGTAGCAGAAACAGCATCGCCGGTGGCAGTTATCACGGGTAGTAGTTTTGGTTTAGGCAACGAGCTCGCGCGAATGGCGGCAGAAAAGGGATGGCGGTTGGCGCTCATCGATAACCAGCCAGCCCCATCGGCGATATTGGCGCAATCGATTAAAGAGGCCGGCGGTGAAGCCATGGTGTTGGTGGCTGATTTGTCGAAGGGCGAGGAGCGCACAGGTTTAATCGAACAGGTGGTGTCGACCTACGGGCGTGTTGATTACCTGTTTAATAATGCAGGTTATGCTTATCTTGCGACGGTTGAACAGATGGAACTCAAGCCAGCGCATCGATTGTTTGAAGTGAATTACTGGGCCTATGTTGATCTAGCTCAGCAGGCGATCGCGCCCATGCGGCAGCAGGGTGGCGGGGTGATTGTGAACGTCTCTAGTATTCTTGCAACGGTACCAGCTGGACCGGGGTATGGCCATTATAGCGCTACGAAATATGCCTTACATGGCGTGTTCCAGAGCATGATGCAAGAAGTGGCTCCCGATGGCATCAAGGTGTTTCTGGCGGCGCCGGGTGGCATGAAGACCAAGATTGGGCAGCATGCGCTGGGCCCATTGGCTCAGCCGGGTGCCCCCTTGCCCGATCATTGGGAGGATCCACGTGTGGTTGCCACCGATATTTTCGCTGCGATTGAAGGCGACTCGGGCATTATTTTGCCTGGCTACGTGGGGCGTCAGGCGAGCCCTTAAGGGGAGCTAAGAGCTCGGAAAATCTGGTATTACAGCCCGCAGCGGCGTGACAAGGAGTCTTACAGCTATGATTACGGTCCATCATTTGAACAACAGCCGCTCACAGCGCATTCTGTGGCTGTTAGAAGAGCTCGAGCTGGATTATCAGATCAAATACTATCAACGGGATGCTGAAACCAATCTCGCGCCCCCAGAGCTAGAAGAGGTGCACCCCCTGGGAAAATCCCCGATGATCACTGATCAGGACACGGTGATCATTGAGTCAGGTGCTATTATTGACTACCTTATTCGACACTACGGCAAGGGTCGCTTGTCACCCGCACCGAGTACACCGGAGCATGAGGCCTATTTGCAGTGGTTACATTACGCGGAAGGTAGCGTCATGCTTCCGCTGATGCTCCGTATGTATACCTCACGCTTAGGTGACGGCGGAGACGCCCTCCAACCTCGTATTCAAAGTGAACTTGAGCGGCATCTTGGTTATTTAGATCACGCTCTGGCCGATCGCGAGTGGCTGGTCGGCGATACGCTATCTGGTGCTGATATACAGATGTCGTTTGTGGCTGAAATCGCACCACTGTTGAGCGGCGGCCTAAACCTGAGTCACGTCGATGCCTTCAGAAAGCGCTTTCAAGCACGGCCCGCCTATCAAGCTGCATTGGCGCGTGGTGGCCGCTATGACTTTGGTCCGACTGGATCTTAAGAGTCATGATCCTTGGCGCCATGGGACAGCCTCTGGCTGCCTCAATCTGATGTGAACTAGGAGAATAGACTATGACTCATCGCACACGTCACATAGGTTGGCTCATCAATGGATGCGCTATTTTGGTCGCACCCCTAGCGATAGCATGGTCCGATCACGCCACCCTCGCGTGGCCCTTGTTACGCATTATGCCCGAGACCACAGTGCAGGAGAGTGTGTTAGTCGAAACCCTCCCTGAGTTTTTGGCGGCGGAATCGGAATCCGTTGCGGCACTGTTAGAGCAGCATGAACTTTGGGCCCAATCAGCGTTACCACATTACGCCCGGTTGCCTGAGCAACTGGTATTTGATGCGTCGCTGAATAATGTGGCGTTAGAGCGTTCGTTCTTGGAGGCCATAAGGGTCAATCCAAAGCGCTCCTATCGTCCTTATGTTCAGCAGATAGAGAGTTCGATGACACTCTTGCCTGGGGCAGTGATCAGCGTGTCTGAACTCACTTTTCTACAGGGCACAATCGAGTCGAGCCAGTCCACTTACTTAGGGCTCAGCAGCGGTGACAGGGTTGATCCCGCCGTTGTTCTCGCGACCGCCTCAGATGAACCTGATTTTGGAATGGATATCGGGCTATTTTCCGATAATGGCACCGACCTCGGGTTACGCTACGGTTTTGGCCCTCAGCCGTTTGGCAACCCAAACTTAGAATATGGGTCTCAAGCTCCTTTTCACATGGGCTTCTACCATCTTGACTGGCTTACACAGAGAGTGCAGCCCGGTCTGTTAGCTACCTATCCTTTGTATCGAACAGAGCTTTATCGGAAGCTTGCCATTTTGGCATTCCAGTCAGGGCACGACTACTGGGGATGGCGATTCATGGGCTGGGGTTTGCATTATGTGGGTGATTTAGCACAGCCATATCATGCGGTGCCCTTGCCTGGTGTGGGTTTGCTCGAGAGTTTGTTAACCGTTATTCGGGGAGAAGTTGAGCAAGCCATTCAGTTGGTTTCCAATCGGCATGTGGTGCTAGAGTCCTTTCAATATCAAATTGTGCGCTCTGCTGTTATAGGGCAAGACTGGGATCAGTCTACTCTGGCCGAAATAGCCACGCTCCATGAGGGTACCATGTGGCAGGAAGATACAGTGGTCAATCGTTTAACGGCGAGTTCAGTCGAGGCAGCAGATGATCTTGATGCCGCGCTCGAGACTTACGCTCCGGCTTTGATTGTTGCGGATCCTAACTTTGAATTCTCTGGCTCGGCGCAAGAAGCGGATATTCTGAAAGTGATAGAAGCGCATTCAGAAGAAGCCACAGCCGGTTTAACAACAGCGGTTGATGCACAGATGGCACGTTTCAGTCGTTTCGCTCAAGACTGGATTCGTTCGATTTTGATCGCAGGTGAAACTCCAGCACCCTGATTTAAGTGGACTCTTGGCGTAGTCTTCAGGCTCGGTCCTTGAATTTATTGCTCCCCCCTCAGCGCGACAAGGCCCGGGGGGGCAACGAATTAATCAGAACCAATATAGCGGAAGCGTGGCTTGGGGCCGTCGTCGGTTTCGACTTCGCTGATGAACATTTCTAGGGGCCGCACCCACAGGCTGTGATCGCCGTAGCAAGTGCGGTATACCACCAGTTCCTCTTCTGTTTCAGAGTGCCGGGCAACGTCAAGGACTTGGTAGAACTGCCCTTTATAGTGCTCGTAACGCCCGGGTTTGACGCTCATCCAACTAAGCCTCTATGGTAAATGTGAGACCAGCGTTATCCTCGAGTCGAGCGATAAGAGCCTCTGCCATGACAGCGGCGGGGGTATAGATGCCGCCTGAGCCCAACTCTGGATTGTGCAACAGGCATAGTGCGGATTCAGCCAGCATTTTTGAGGTTGATCCATAGCCCGGATCTTTATCGCCCTTAACGCTGGTGAGTAATAATTGCCCATCGTTGGTTGTGGCGGCGAACAGAACGTCATAAGACC